>JBNGED010000473.1:528-4999 GCA_049975605.1 Sediminispirochaetaceae bacterium
ATCCTCTCACGGGTAACATTGAAGTAAAGACCGACCTCTTCGAGGGTCAATGAATAACCATCCTCCAGTCCGAACCTCATCTTTAGCACTTCCTGCTCCCTTGGGGGGAGTGTCTCCAGAACGTCCTGGAGCTGTTCCTGCAGGATTGTAAAAGCAGTCTGACTGGCGGGATTCTCGACATCCTTGTCTTCGATGAAATCCCCGAGAAGAGAATCTTCCTCTTCGCCTATAGGCGTCTCGAGCGATATCGGCTCCCGTGCGACATTCTTGACCGACTTCACCCGCAGTACCGACCATCCAAGCCGTTCGGCTATTTCCTCATCACTGGGTTCACGTCCCAGGACCTGCATGAGTTGCCGTGATTCTCTGACCACCTTGTTGATCTGCTCTATCATATGCACCGGTACACGGATAGTCCTTGCCTGGTCCGATATCGACCGGGTAATTGCCTGTCTTATCCACCATGTCGCATAGGTGGAAAATTTGTAACCCTTTCGGTATTCAAATTTCTCAACAGCTTTAATAAGCCCAATATTGCCTTCCTGAACAAGATCGAAAAAGTGCAGCCCTCTGTTGGTGTATTTCTTGGCAATACTGACAACCAGACGAAGATTGGCCTGTATGAGTTTGTCCTTGGCAGTCTTCATGAGGTACTTGCCGCGATCGATCTCCTTGGCCTCTTCGAGGATCTCGTCTATATCGCTTTCGAATTCGATCTCGATATTTCTCAGCTGTTTGTCATTGGTCTGGATACGCCTGATCTTTTCTTTGATGATATCCGAAGAAAGCTGCAGACGCTCCTCGATCTCTCTTCTTTTCTCCGCTATTGCCAGTCCACGGCCCATGCTCCGCAGTTCCTTCGAACTCTTGATTCCAAGACGGTTCTCTATCCTGCGCTGGTCCCGCTGATACCTTAGAATACGCTTCTCCGTATCGAGGAACTTGTCAGAAAATCCTATGATCTCTTCCTGCTGAAGTTCAATTGAACTCATATCCTTCAGGAGGTTGTCCCTCAAACTCTTCAGTTCCTCGTCCTTCAGTACATCTTTGCCGGTGGATATCAGCTTCTTCTTGCTTTCGATGTACTGCTTCAGCTTGGCTGTGAAGGGCTTCAGCGGCTCACGGTACGACTGATTCAGCCGTCTTCTCTCCGTAAGTATCTCAGAGATCTCCTTCTTGCTCAGATCCATTTCACGTGGATCAACGCGGGAGAAGGTCTTCTGCATGATCTCATACATCTGGGGTATGAGCATACCCGACTTGTGGATAACTCTCTTGATGATGTTTTCTCCCTCTTCCATCTGCTTCGAGAGCTCCACTTCCTGTTCAGCAGTCAGCAGGTTCTCTTTGCCGATTTCACGGAGATACAGTCGAATCGGATCATCAATCGATGAAGAGTCTTTATCACTGTATACTATTTTCTTCTTGAGATAGGTCGTATCCTTCTCCTCTTCATCTTCGAAATTCGAATCGTCTTCATCCTCAAATTCTTCTTCCAGAGTCTCTACATCTTCCTCTTCCGAATCACCGAGGGAGATATCAGGCTCTTCTTCAAGTTTTACGTTGTTATTTTCCAGCAAACTCAAAACCTCTTCAATTTTATCTGAGTTTACGATTGATCCGGGCAGAAAATCGTTGACTTCGTCATAACTGATCTTCTTCTTTGCCTTAGCATATTCTAACAGTTTGACAACAGAGGGATCTGTTTCAAGTTCTGTCATTGCGCCTCTTCCTTAATTCGTTTTAATTCTTCGTCGAGAAACATCTTCTCAGACAGAAGCTCTTTCAGGACATCTCTATGTGCCCCGCTCCGGTCCATACTTTTCATGTTATAGATTATTTCATCTCTTTTCTGCTTCAACGATCTTATTCTGATAGTGTTTATCCCATCTCTGATGATCGACTCCGCATTCAACTCGAACTCACCGGTTGCGGCCTTTTCGAATATCAACTCCTGTAATTTCTGATCTTCTATCCGGGGAATGACGTGGTCTATATTGAGCATGTCGTCCCGAAAGGCCTCTTCCAATGCAATGAATAGATCCCGTGCTGCCTTCGATTGAAGGTCGTCCAGCTCAATACTTTGCCGTATCATTGGGAAGTATTCACAATTAACCACAACTGCAAGCATGAGAAAAAGGTCAGAGCCAATTTCCATCTTGTTATCCCTAATGGCTTCCTGACCTTCTGTACGAGTCTTTTTACCCTGCAGAATAGCTTGGAGGTCCAATTGAACCGCTTCTGTTCCTACATGTAAAATATCCGCAAGATGTCTTACGTATTCTTCCCGCTTCACCTCCGATTCAATGTTCTTCAGATAGGGCGCGAGTGATTCGAGAACCCTTGTCTTGGCATGTACGTCTTTGCTTCCGTGAAGCTCAACGGCCTTCCCTACCAAAAAACTGAATCCGTTAGTTTTTGATTTTAACATATTATGCAAGGAATTAGAACCCTCATTTAAAAGAATATCGGCGGGATCCTTACCGCCTTTCGGTACCGCCACTTCCGTTTCCAGCCCGGTTTTCTCCATCAATTCAAGCCCTCTCCAGACAGCCCGAAGACCCGCTGCATCGTCGTCAAAGACTAGTATCGCTTTATTTGCATACCGATGCAACATGTACGCCTGATCTTCCGTCAGAGCCGTACCCAGGGGCGCCACCGAATAAGTCAGCCCTGCCTGAAACATGGCGAGAACATCGAAGTATCCCTCCACAATCACAGTCGTCTTTTTCTCCTGAATTCCCTTTACCGCCTGAAAAAGGCCGAAAAGCGCCTTGCGCTTCTGAAAAATATCAGTCTCAGGTGAATTGATATACTTCGGTTCTCTTCCGTCTATACTTCGTCCTCCGAAGGCAATAACTTGACCGCCCGCCGTGTATATCGGGAACACCAGTCTCCCGTTGAAGAGCGATGATTCAGGATATTTACGGGAAAATAGCCCCGACTGCGAGAGAAACTCATCTGAATAGTTCTTCCCTTTCAGAAAATCATACAACCAGGACCTCTTCTGCGGAACGAAGCCCAGATTGAACTGCCGGATTGTATCTTCCCGTACTCCCCTTTCCTTGAGGTATCCCAGAGCTTCACCACCCATCGAGTGTCCGGTGAGAAAATAGTGAAAACTACCGCTGAGTTTATTGTAGAGATCACTGAGGGCCTGCCGCTGAGACTGTTCCTCACGGGAAGATGAATCCAGGTTCAACTCGATCCCCGCTCTCCTGCCGAGCTTGACGGCCGCCTCCTGGAACGGGAGGTGTTCCATCTCCATTACAAAGGTAAACATATTGCCGCCCTTGTGGCAACCAAAACAGTAGAAGAGATTCTTGTCGGGAGTAACCGAGAAAGACGGCGTCTTTTCCGTATGGAACGGGCACAGACCCATATAGCGTCCCCCCTTCTTTTCAAGGGTTACGTAGTCAGCCACCACGTCTACGATATTGACGTTCCTGTTTATCTCTTCAATGGTACCATCCGGGATTCTCATTCCGCAGTATATATCCTATTTCTTGATGTATAGCCTGTAGGCTGTGTTATGATCTTTCAAAGTTCGCGAAAATACGTGCTTCCCCGCATTCGGATCCATCAGCAGGAAGTAGAGAAAATCCGTATCAGCCGGATGAAACGCTCCATCCAGCGCGAATCTCCCGGGATTGGCGATCGGCCCCGGCGGCAGTCCCCAGTTACGGTAAGTGTTGAACTCCGATTCGACTTCCAGATCATCATAGGTTAGCGAGCCGGGGTGTTCGCTCCCCTTCTCCTCCGTCAGCGCGTACACTACGGTTGCACAGGACTGAAGCCGCATGTTCATCTCCAGCCGGTTGTAGAAGACCGATGCGATCTTTGAAGCCTCTTCCGGATCTCTGTACTCCCGCTCGATAATCGACGCCATCACTACCCTCTCGTGCAGTTCATCCGGCGACAAATCCACGTAACCGGGTTCTATTTCTCCCAATTCTTCGAAAAAGGTGTCGACCATATGCCGAACGACCTTATCAGACGGATACTTCTGCTGGAACATGTAGGTATCCGGATAAAGATATCCTTCCAGATTCCCCGCCGGCACGCCATATTCTTCAGTTATCTGCGCTGAATGGACCGCTTTTAGGAAATCGCTCTGAGAACAGATGTTGCTCTCCTCGAAACGCGCTCCCGTTTTTCTAGCGGTCAGCCCCTCGGGAATGGTGACTCTGACAAGCTTCTGCGTCCCCTCTACGAACATGTCGTGGATCTCACTGCTCGTCATGCCGGGTTCGATTCTATAGAATCCCGACTTGATCTTGTCCTGCGTATCGTGCAGTTTGCTCAGTATGATGAAGAAATATGAAGACCGTATAACATCTGTCTCTTCCAGCTCCTTCGCGATACTCGTAACCACTGCCCCCTCGCGTACTTCATAGAGCACGGCCCGTGCCTCAGACGTCCCAGGCGATGTCCCCGGTGATGAGTTGAGATAGTTCCAGCCAGCTAAGAC
>JBNGED010000474.1:0-1955 GCA_049975605.1 Sediminispirochaetaceae bacterium
GCATCCATTATTGTTTTCAGACTTTCAACCGTGTTCTGATACACCGGCATGGCCTCATCCATTCCAAGAACATTCAGTGCAACGCCTGATTTTTCGGCCAATACCTTGGCGGATTCAGTTTCGAATGCTTTGATGAAGGCATCTTCGAGCATTCTCATATCTTCTTCCGGAGTATCCTTGTGGGCAAAAATCGTAAACCAGAAGGGGAATACAACGTCATATCCGAGTTCCTTCAGAGTAGGTACGTCCGGAAGAATCGGTGAGCGTTCCGCAATAGGTACCGCAACGGCGTGAAAATCTCCGGCTTCCACCATCGGCAGGATTGAAGTGGTCACGGATGAACCCATGTCTACCTGACCGCCTCTTACGAAAGCCCGTGCTTCCGACCCGCCCGTTGTCGCGACATGAGTGTTCTCAATTCCGGCCTTCTGTTCAAACAGAATAAGCGGTAAATGCGGCGGCGCCAGATACCGGCCATGGGCTATGGTGAGTGAGCCGGGTTCGGCTTTGGCCTTCTCTATCCAGTCTTCGACTGTCTGAATCGGCGAATCGCTGCGTACGAAGAATACCGGGTGTCCTTCACTGATTTGAACGATCGGTACCCAGTCATCGAGCTCGTATCTTACATCCTCCGTCAATGCAGTCGTGATGAGGGGACCGTAGTCGGTAATCAACAGGTTGTAGCCTGTAGGATCATCGACAATAAAATTCAGCGCTTCCTGACCTCCGGCGCCCGACATCGAAACAACGCTGACCGTTTGCCCGAGAAATTCAGGGGCTGTCGCGGCAAGGATTCTGCCCGAGATATCCGTCGCCCCTCCGGGTGCATACGGATTGATCAGCCTCACCGGCCGTTCCGCCGGAAAATCCTGTTCCTCCCTTACTCCTTCTCCAAATAGCGCCGGGATTATCAGTAAGCTAAGAATCAGAGAAAGAAGCAGTACCATCTTTACATTCGAGGTTCTCATAATCAGCCTCCTTTACAGACATGCTACGAGAAAGACTTTCTCCGCGTAATGGATCACTCCATTATGCGGAAACACCAACAACTCATCATTTACTATTATAAAATACCATTTCAAATAGCGCAAATTCAAATATGAGTAAATCCATTTTCTTTTGCCGCGGATTTATTCTCCTCAAGCCGCCGGTACCACTTCACGTTCCTGGTCACGAACATGATGAGCCCCAGTATGATGAACAGGCCCACCGATCCGTACAGAAGGGCGTAATCTTCGGACTGGAGGACCACGAAGAGGTATATGTATCCCGCGGCCAGAATAATCCCCATCAGCACGCCGCTCTGTTTTTTTCCCAGAACACTCCCGGAATAGAGGCCCAGCAGAATAGTCACTCCAGCAGCAGCGGCCAGATAGGCGCCATTGAAGCTGATGTGTTCCGAGCCGGAGAGCAGGAGGAGATAGAATACGATGTCCGCCCCTCCTGCCAGCAGGTACTGCACTGGATGTATCCGCAGGTTCTGCAGCACCTCGAAGAGGAAGAAGGTGATAAATGGAACCAGGAGGAAGAGCCAGGCATATTTGATCGACCGCTCGTTGAGAGAATAGGCGGAGACCGGTTCCATGAAGCGGACTCCGAAGCTCGTGTTCAGGAAACGGTATTGATCGATCTCTCCGGCAATGAAGTGCCCCGGAAGATTGCGGCTCAGGTAGGAGACGTCCCAGCGGGCTGTGAACCCTTCATCGTTGATATCGCGGACGGCAGGCAGGAACTCGCCGTAGAAGCTGGGAGCCGCCCAGTCGGAACTCATCCGCACGGTCGTCTCCCTTGCAAGCGGCACATGTTCGATGAGTCCGCCCCCTTTTACGGATAGTTTGAAGGAGAAGAAATAGCTGCCGCCCCCGGCGGCGACCTCAACCGGGGCCTTGATCTCGCCGGCGTATATCTGAACGGGCAGCACCGCCGGTTCGAAAGAGGTCTCTGCGCGGTTCCAC
>JBNGED010000475.1:0-2108 GCA_049975605.1 Sediminispirochaetaceae bacterium
GTTACAGCCAGGGTATCCCTGGTTGGTGCGTTGCAGTGGGTATTCTGGACAGCAGCCTTCAGCCTATCGGCGGTATCGTTTCAGCCCCCAGGTGGGGTACCGACCCGGACGGCGGAATTTTCATCTCGGCAATCCCGGATAGGGAAGTTGAAGCTCTGGGAATAAGCCCTCCCTCCGGGCCGGACGGCATAAGCGGTGGCAATCAGCTCCTGGTAGGATCGAAGGTGCACCGGCGGTATGATTTCAGCGCCTATCCGGGGAAGGTCCGCAGCTTCGGGAGTTCTATCCTGCATGTCATCAGTCCCCTGCTCCACTCCTCAATCGAAGGCGCACTGATCCCTCCCTGTTATATCTGGGACATTGCCGCAGCCCACGGTATAATCAGCCGCTACGGAATCAGACTCGAATATATCAACGGCTCTCCGATTCGCTACGAGACGATGGTCCATCGGCAGCTGGCCGAGCATTACATGATAAGCGGGAGTGAGAAATCGATCCGGAATATCAAGAGCCACATCGGGGCGCTGCCCTAGGCATCGGCAATCCGCCTTCTATTTCCCCTTGCTTCCCGGGCTCTTCGACGTCTCCTGCTTGTCAGGAGAGGGTTCAATTCTCCGGTGGATGTATTTCCCGAGGTACACGAAGGGAGTATCCAGCACGGCCACGATGAGCTTCAACAGATACGTAGTGATCATGATCTCGATCAGTACGCCTCTTGAAAACACGCCGATAAAAGCCGCCAGGGTGAAGACGATCGAATCGATGAGCTGACTCACCGCGGTACTGAGATTGTTCCGCACCCAGAGATGGCGCGTCTCCGGCCACTTCTTCTTCCAGAAGTGGAAGGCCCATACGTCGTGGGTCTGGGACAGTCCGTAAGCCAGCAGGCTTGCGGCCATGATCCGCGGCAGGAATCCGAATATCGTCTCCATGCTCGGATGGGCAAAATCCTCGGCAGAGGGCAGAAACCAGAGGGCCAGGTTCATCAGGACCGTGAAGAGTATCAGTGAATAGAAGCCCATCGCGACCGCCCGTCCAGCCTCCTTTTTCCCGTAATTCTCACTGAGAATATCGGTAATAAGAAAGCTCGAGGCGTACACGATATTTCCGAGTGTCGCGGTGACGCCGAAGAGCTCGATCGTTTTGGTCACCTGTATGTTGGCGGTAATCACCGCGATGGGGATCCAGATGTAAAGGCCGGTCTTCCCCCAGATGCGGTACGCAATGAGTATGGCGATAAAATTCACCAGGAGAAGAATAATCCATAAGAGTTCGTTGGTCATCGATGTCATTCCTGTCGCGTCCTGTTATTTGAGCTCCGTTTACTTTAACTCCGTCACGTCTCGTCGAGGGCCGATCTCAGCTTGTCGAACATGCGATCGTCCTGACGCATCTGGAGCATGAGCTTGTTGAGGGCCCTGCTGTGGGCCTGCTCGAGGGTGATCCCTCCGTCCTTGACCGCCTGGCTTTCATGGCTGTAGAGGGATTTCCCTCCCTTCTCCAGGCTTACTACCGCCCAGGCCCTGGACATGAGCGGGGCATTCTCGATCACTCGCGGGAAATCCTCCACGAAGACCGTCACCTTCAGATTGTACCCGGTGGTCTGTTCGTCCGGGACGAAGCGGAACGGCAGCTCCTGTTCTGAAAAAAGAGCCCGCATCTCGTCGACGATGGTCCTGCCGCTCTGACTGTTCTGCACGGCAACGATGAGGCCGGCGGTTATTTTGTCCACTATTACAACCAGTTCAGCGTTGGGAACCTCCGTCTGGACTGCGCCGCCCTCAAAGGGTTCTCCACTGACAAGATCCGGCTGCACGATCAGATTCAGCTCGCCCGCCCGGGAGAAACCTTCCGGCAACTGGAGGGTGAACCTGCCGGACTGATCGGTCTGGGCGGACGTGATCATCTCCCCGTCTTTGGTCACGGCTTCCATCTGGAGGGTCCCTATGGTGCCGGTCGAGCTGCTCAGGAGCCTGCCGGATGCGGCAAAGGGAGTGCCGACCTCGATGGAGAAGGACTGCTTATCCATCCGTACCTCCAGGCCGCCTATGTGGCTGTTGAGGCTGCTCTTGACTATGTCGCTCACATTGCCCGATTCCGTTCCGATC
>JBNGED010000476.1:0-2158 GCA_049975605.1 Sediminispirochaetaceae bacterium
GTCCAGGTAACAGAGGGACAGACCGTTTTTCATGGCGCCGATCGAGACGAGATAGTTATTCTTATGCTGATCGAGAAAATCTTCTTCCGTCACAGTTCCGGGGCTTATGATCTCGACGACCTCACGGTCGACGATTCCTTTCCCCTTCCCGGGGATGCTCGTCTGTTCGCATATGGCTATCTTTTTCCCGGCCCGCAAAAGACGCGGAATGTAGGACTTGGCCGCGTGGTAGGGGATCCCGCACATGGGAGTTCCGTTTCTCTTGGTGAGGGTGAGGTTGAGCAGATGAGACACTTCTTTCGCGTCCCGGTCGAACATCTCGTAGAAGTCCCCGAGGCGAAAAAAGAGGATCGCGTCGCTTTGCTGCGACTTAATCCTCCTGTATTGTTTCATCATTGGGGTGAGATCAGACATCTACTTTCGCAAATATTCCAGAACCTTGTCGGTAATATCAACCTCGAAGTTATAGTAGAGTATGTTCGGATCCTTTTTTCTCAGTACGATCGAAAAGCCCTCCGTCTCGGCCACGTATTCAACCGCTCCGATGATCTCCCTGGAAAAGTCCGAAGAGGTCATGAGGCGGTTCTTCTTGCTCTCGATGCGTTCGGTCATGATCCGGTTGTATTCCTTCATGTAATCCTGCTGTTTGCGGATCTCTTCGTCGAGCTGCAGGGAAAGACGCTGGTTGTTCTCTTCGATAGCCGTCATCTTTCGCTGTTCGAGACGGTTGATCTCCTCCTTCTTCTCTCTTAGGGTCTCCTCCGTCTTCTCGATCAGCTGGTCTATTTCTCTCCAGGCGGCCGATTCCTGGAAGTAGTCGGAGACGATCTTGGTCAGATCGACTACCGCAACCATCGTCAATTTTGCTGCGAACGCCGAACCGGCGAGCAGGAATAGCATCACTGCCGTCAGTGTAATTTTTTTCAACTTCATCTCCTTGTGACGTTCCGGCGAATACCGGGGCGCGTCGAAATCTCGGTTCTACATAAAATCAATATTTATGGTGAGGACCAGCCGCATACCGGATGTCGGATCATCAGGATCGCTGAATATCGGCCCGCCCTGGTTCTCTATGTTACCATCACTGTCAAGTTTGAACAACTTCGTTAGGTACAGGCCGAGGGGTAAATTCGGTATGGTGAACCGTATGCCCGCACCGTAGCTGAAGTAGTAATTCTCCGGACTGTTGGTCAGGAAGCCGAACTGTTTCCGGTCGTCCCAGACGCCTGTACCCCGGAAGAAAACGTCAGTCCAGAGGACCTGTTCGGCAATCGGTATCCTCAGCTCGACCCAGTTGTCCCACAGGGCCTCCTTGTCGTACATCCTGGTCCATCCCCGTGCGACGTTCATGCCGTCCGTGTAGAGCAGGTAGCTGGTAGTCGCTTTCACCCCTGTTTTCCAGTCGCCATCGTCCCGGTAGAACTGCGGCAGTATGAAGGAGAGGGAGCTGTGTAGCGCCAAAACGGTCTTCAGGTTCCAGTTCTCAAGAACCGGATAGTCGAGCAGGGTAAAGAAGAGCTCTCCGGTGCTCTGCGTCTTCAGATAGTGGCTGACACCGCCGAGGAGACCTCCTCCGTAGGTGAAGGTCTGTCCGAGATAGAAACCCTTCGAAGGGGCGAAGATGAAATCACGTCTGTCCAGTGAGACTCTGGACCACCAGCGATTGTTGAAGCGCCACTCGTAGAGGTTGTTCCTGATGCTGGGATTGTACGGACGGTATTCGGTGGGATCGTAATCGATGTACGAAAGTCCCGTGCTGAGACCGGTCGCCGCGCCTACCCTGCCGAGATCGGTATACCAGGTGTATCCGGTTGAAAAACCGAGGGAGAACTCCCACTGGTCGTACTCCATGAGATAGGCATCGTCGATGGTCTCTCCGTCTTCAATCGCCTGCTGGTATTCTTCGTAGGAATCATATGGGTCGGGGGCGGCCTGGTCGTTCTCGTACTGCTCTTCGGTAAAGCGCTCGTCGAGGATATCCTGGGTCACGCCGCTGTTCTTGAGGTGCTCGATGGAGAAATTGACCCCGCCCGACCATCTGCGGTCGAGAAGCCAGTTGGTCTGATACGAGAAGTCGAGACTCTGCCGGGTTCCGGACAGCTCAGTGCCGACCGAAAGACTCTCGCCCAGTCCGCGGAAGTTGTTGTCGGTCCACTTC
>JBNGED010000477.1:0-2478 GCA_049975605.1 Sediminispirochaetaceae bacterium
GGTGTAATCAGGCAGGTCCTGGGCGAAGAGGGGAGTCAAACTGAGGACAAGGATAAGTCCGGCGAACAGTTTTTTCATCATGACTTCTCCATGGCGTCGATCTTTCTCGTCAGGGCGGTGAGAAAGCCGAGCACATTCACCGCAACGGCGGATGCCTCTTCGGTCTTCCTGCTCTCCCGGAGAGCGACGAGTTCCTCCATCCCCGATGAATCGATCTCGAAGGCCTCGGCCACTGCCTTGATCAGCTGGTGGGCTTCGTTCGGAATATCTCTGCGGTCCAGCAAACGCAGGACCCCCCGGAAGAGGGCCGCCTGCGAACCGTACCAGTTGATCAGCACCTCCGCGAGGGGCTTGTTCTTCCCCTGGGAGGCAAGCAGTGCCTGCCGCAGGGCGTTCACGCTGCCCCTAAGCCGTTCCTCCACCTGGTGTCTCAGGTTCTGCGGCGTCAGGGAGAGTTTGTCAAGCGGATCTTCTCCCCATAGCAAAACATGGTCCTGCTTGATGTCGTAGTATTCCATGGGGAAAACATCCGACGAGTTGAGAAACTCGCTCTCGGTGAGAAAGTGGAGGGACAGCCGGTGTTTCTGAATCAGCTTTGCCGACTTTTTCCCGAGCTGCATAATGAGATCGGGGTGGGGCGTACCGGTGAGGACCAGCAGATTCACATCCGACACTCCCTTGATGTAGGAATCCCTCGCGGCGCTGCCGTACAGGATCACCGCCTTCAGATCCTGCCCGAAGCTCTCCTGGAGCGCGGGGATGAATTCGGTTTTTATACTGTTGAGAACGTTTTCCACTTCAGTCGTCATGATTATTTCCTTTTCACAGATATGGCATTCGTAATTCTAAGATACCGCTTCTCATGGTAAAAGACAATTCCAGGAGGACCTTTGTATTTGACATTTCGACGGTTTCCTACGTATGATGGACCCACTCTTTTTTTTGGAAAAATCATGAAACACCGGATCATACTGCCTTTGCTTGCATTCCTGCTCGCGTTGTCGGGCGCACTCCACTGTGAAGAAAGCGTGCAAGACGGATTCGCGGATCTCTCGGACTACTCTTTCAGTGAAAATGGGGCCGTGAAGCTGGACGGCCCGTGGGAGTTCGTCTATGGAGAGTTTACCGATCCTGATACGCTGGACGACGACCGTCCAAACCGGTCCGCCCGTATCGTGGAGGTTCCCGGCAAGTGGTCGGAGGCCGGGATCGAGGGGGTTGGAAGCGACGGTTACGGGTATGGGACCTACCGCTTGAGAATCAGACTCCCCGGGGACTTTCCGCCGCAGATGGCGGTCAAGATCGGCTTCGTAGGCACCGCTTATCGTCTCTTCGTCGACGGTACGGAGACGGCGAGGGTCGGGAATCCCGGTACCGACAAAGGGACCAGCCAGCCGAAATGGCAGTCCCAGGTGGCAGAGTTTGCACCGGCCGACAGTACCGTGGAGCTCGTCCTGCACACCTCCAATTTCCACGACACCACCTCCGGAGTGATGGATTCCATCTGGTTGGGGACGGTTGACCAGGCATACCGGGTGCGCTACGGCGGGCTGATGTACGAGCTGTTTCTCTTCGGGGTGCTTCTCATCATGGCCTTCTATCATCTCGGGCTCTATTTCCAATACCGGTCCGACAGGGCGCCACTCTTTTTTTCCCTGATGACCTTCGTCTTCGCCCTCCGGATCGTGGTCTACGGGGAGCTCTTCATCCACTTCGCGCTGCCCTCCATCTCCTGGAGCCTCCTCACCAAGACTGGATATCTGACCTTCTCACTGGCGGTGATCCTGTTCTTCCGCTTCATTTACCAGCTCTTCCGCGAGTACGTGCACCGGCCGGTCCGCATCACGGTGGACGGCGTCAGCATTCTCTACTCGTTGATCATCATCTTTACCCCCTCCTATATTTATCAGCGGCTGTTGACGGCCTTTCAGCTCTTTACCCTCGCGGTGGCGCTGTATATCCTGTACGTTCTTGTCCGGGCGGCCCGGGGGAAAAAACCCGGGGCGGGGTTTTTCATTACGGGCTTCCTCTTCATGTTCGTTACCCTGGTCCACGATATAATCAAGGCGATGGTGGTCCTGCCGACGATTTTTCTGGTTCCCTTCGGACTCTTCGTCTTCATTTTTTTCCAGTCCATGGTCATGACGAAAAAATTTGCGGTCGCCTTCCGGCAGACCGAGCAGATGTCGGCCCACCTGCTGCAGTTGAATACCTCCCTGGAGCGCTTCGTGCCCAAGGAGTTCCTGCGTTTTCTCGAGAAAGAGAGCCTGATGGACATCCAGCTGGGGGACCCTGCGAACCACACCATGACCGTCATGTTCGCCGATATTCGTGATTTTACGAGCCTCTCGGAAAAACTGACTCCCGAGGAGAACTTCAAATTCATCAATTCCTATCTCAACCGGATGGGCCCCATCATCCGCAACCACGGCGGATTCGTGGACAAATACCTGGGAGACGGTATCATGGCCCTCTTTC
>JBNGED010000478.1:0-2422 GCA_049975605.1 Sediminispirochaetaceae bacterium
GGGGGGAGTGGGTCGATACACTGTACGATCTGAAGGGATTCGATCAGCTGAAGTTCGCAGGCGGCTGGCGTGTGAAGATCGAGGCCGGAGATCAATATCTGGTCGAAATCAGGACCCCGAAGGACCTGCAGGAGAATCTGGATGTCAGGAAAAAAGGCGGCGCCCTCATGATCGGTACCAGGGGTATTTTTGACCTGGATGGACAGCACTTCGAAGCGCGGATCGTCATGCCTGAGCTGGATTCGCTCAGCGCTTCCGGCGGATTCGACGCGGATATTTCCGGCTTCGAAGGAGGAAAGTTCATACTGGAAGGAAGCGGCGGCCTGAACATCAAAGCCCGCGACTGTGATTACGACGAGCTCTGGGTTAAGAGCAGCGGAGGCGTCAACGCAAATCTTCGGGACATGCCGGTCACCGATGCCCGCATAGAGTCCAGCGGCGCTCTGAACATGACCCTGACAATGAAGGGCGGAGAGCTTACCGGGAATATCAGCGGGGTCGGAAGCCTCGAATACTACGGCGAGGTAACCAGGAACACCCTCAGCGTGTCGGGGGTATCCAACATCCGTCACAGAGAGTAGTCCTGAATTAGCTAAAGATCAGCGTCCGGCGGTAAACCGGACACATTCCAATCCCGGGGAAGAGCGCGAATCTTCTCCGGGATTTTTTTTCAAAAAAAATCTTGACACCCAACAGACAAAGTATTAGTATAATATTGTACTATATAAATAGTACAACTATACAAAGGAACGGTGAAATGGCAGATGCGAACGTGAAGAAACTCGAGTTCAGTCTCGATCCGAAGAGCGGGGTGCCGTTCTACAAGCAGATTATCCTGCAGATCGAGATGGCCATCGCTGACGGCCGCCTGATGAAGGGTGAGCAGCTTCCGACGGTGCGCGGCCTGGCGGTGGACCTGCGCATCAACCCCAATACCGTCGCGCGGGCCTACAACGAGCTGGAGATCAGAGGGATCGTCATGACCCAGCAGGGTACGGGGACCTTCATCAGCGGCAGGAAGGTTGAACTCGATGCGATCAGGCGTGAAGAGATCCTGGCCGGTCTGACCAGGACGTTCATTTCGAAGGCCGGTTCCTACGGTTTTACTCTTGAAGAGATTATCAACTACTTGAAGGATCTGGGATCGGAGATGGATCTATAGGGAGGGCAGGTATGGACCTTTTTCAAAAGAAAATCGAACGAATTAAAAACGTTCAGCGGCAGCTGTTTTCAAAAGATTTCAACTACAATGCAGTTTCTTTTCTGGTATTCGGTTTCTTCATCGCTGCGGGGGTGGTGCTTCAGCTGAATCAGACTCCAGCGGCGGATCTGGAGGATATTTACATGACAGCCGGCGGAATGCTGGTAGCTGCGGCCTTCGTCGCCGGGATACCGATGTGGATTATCCTGGTACAGATGATCATTGTCATCTGGATTGTCATGATGGCCTTCATCGGGCCGGAATTCTACCCCTTCGCTACCGTAGGATCGGCAGGGCTGCTGTTTTCGGCTTCGATCCAGCTGGTGTACCAGTGGGACAAGGTGGTCATTCTGAGGGTCGGGCGATTCCGCAAGGTCCACGGTCCCGGGCTCTTCTTCATACTGCCCCTTCTGGACCGGGTCGCATCGGTCATCGACACCCGCATACGGGCCACCGACTTCACCGCCGAGAAGACCCTCACCAAAGATACTGTTCCAGTGCATGTGGATGCACTGGCTTTCTGGATGATCTGGGATGCACGGCAGGCCGTTCTGGAGGTTGAAAACTACATGGAGGCGGTCACCCTGTCCGCCCAGACGGCGCTGCGGGACTCCATCGGGAAGCATGCTCTGGAAGATCTGCTGTCCGAGCGGGACGAACTGGGGAGGGAGATACAGCGGATACTGGATGCCAAGACCAATCCCTGGGGCGTCACGGTGCTTTCCATCGAGATAACCGACATCATTATCCCGAAGGAGCTGGAGAACGCCATGAGCAAGCAGGCCCAAGCGGAGCGGGAGCGGAAGTCCCGGGTCATTCTGGGTGACGCCGAGGTGGAGATAGCCGAAAAATTCGAGAAGGCCGCCGAAAAATACCGGGACAATCCCGTGGCCCTGCAGCTGCGGGCGATGAACATGGTCTACGAGGGAATACGGAACAACAGCAACCTCATGCTGCTGCCCTCATCGGCCCTCGATAACATGAATCTCGGCGCTGTCATGGGGACCGCGGCATACAGCAAAACCGTGCAGTACGATGAGAAGTTTGCAGCCGGCGGCGCCTCGAGGCAAGGGTCCGTCGGAGGTACTGCAGGACATCCGGACGCCGGCTCCGGCGCTTCCGATGCCGCCGACAGTAAAGCTGAACAGGAAAAGAAACGGCCGCGGGGTCCGCTGCATAAAAATGGAGGTAGTCATGATCAAGATTGACAATGTCGTGAAA
>JBNGED010000479.1:0-2290 GCA_049975605.1 Sediminispirochaetaceae bacterium
CCCTGGATGTTCGGTCTCTGGCCGCAGGGATATTCCCAGGAGGCTGCCAATATCCTGCAGGAGTACATCGCCGACCGGATCTCCTTCGACGAGGCTCTCAGGCGGCTTGACAAGTCCTGGCAGGACCTGGTGAAATAAGCGGCACCGTACCTGATACGGTCAGGCGGCGGGCGGGCTGGGCCCGCCGCCTCCTCATATTAGTGGAGGATTCAGGTGTTACAGAAACTGAAAAAGGGGGTCCTGAACAACTTCACCCTGTTTACCGCTTTTCCGTACGCGGTCTTTCTGGTCTTCGTGCTCATACCGTTTTTTATCGGCGGTTACTACTCCCTGACGGAGTGGAACGGAGTATCGAGAAACATAGAGTTCGTGGGCTTGCGGAACTACCTGGAGGTGTTTACCGAAGACGAGGGATTTATTGTTTCCACCGTCTTCACGTTCAAGTTTACCCTTGCCGCCTGTGTTTCCGTAAACCTCCTGGGGCTTTTCTATGCCGTCATGTTCCATAACAGTACCCGATGGAACTCCGCGCTCCGGGTGATCCTGGTATTGCCCAATGTAATCGGCGGAATCATTCTCGGCTTCGTATGGCGGTTCATCTTCGCGCAGGCGCTTCCGGCGATCGGCGGGACCTTCGAGAATCTGTCGTGGTTCGGCCAACCCGATATGGCATTCTACGCGATATTGATCGTCCTGGTGTGGCAGCAGGCGGGGTATGTGATGCTTATCTACATCGCCTCCATGAACAGCATCGACGAACAGCTCTTTGAGGCGGCCAGGATCGACGGCGCGTCATCCTTCAGGCAGTTTACCGATATCACGCTGCCGCTCATCGTTCCGGCCTTTACGGTGAGCATCTTCATCGTTCTGGCGTACTCATTCAAGATCTTCGGCCTCATCTTCGCCCTCACCGGCGGCGGCCCCTTCGGTTCCACCGAATCGCTGGCGCTCAACATCTACAACGAAGCCTTCGTTTACGGCAACTACGGTACCGGATCGGCAAAAGCGGTTATCTTCTTCATCTTCGTGGCGATTCTCTCGTACCTGCAGGTGCGGTTCACCCAGAAACGGGAGGTAAGCCTCTGATGAAACCGATAAACCCTGCAAAACTCCTGTTCTATTTCCTTACCTTTCTCCTGGCAATCATCGTACTGTCCCCGTTTTATTTCGTCCTCGCGAATTCGGTAAAATCCTACAGCGAAATCATTCTCGATGCCGCGGCGATGCCGAAGGAGTTGATGCTGAGTAATTACCAGGTCGGTATCGAGAAGGTGAACTTCTGGCAGATCTTTTATAATTCCATCCTCGTAACGGTCCTGGGAATCGGCGGAATGGTTCTTTTCGGCTCCATGGCGGCGTGGAAACTGGCGCGGGTCAAGTCCAGGGTCAGTATGTTTATGTACTCCACCTACATCCTGGCGATGATCATACCCTTCCAGTCGATCATGATACCGCTGGTCGTAGTCTCGAGCAAGCTGCAAATGCTTCATCCGGTCGGCCTCGGCGTGATCTACTGGGGATTCGGCATGCCCCTGACGATCTTCCTCTACCGGGGATACTTCAACTACGTCCCCCGGGAGCTCGACGAGAGCGGCATGCTCGACGGGTGCAGCGACTTCACCCTCTTCTGGCAGATCCTCTTCCCACAGCTGCGGACTATGACAACGACGATTGTGATTCTGCAGAGCCTCTGGGTATGGAACGACTTTCTCCTGCCCCTGTTGATCCTGCAGCACGATCGAGATTACTTCACCATCCCCCTGGGCATCAACAGCTTCTTCGGGGTGTATAAAGCACAGTGGGATATGGCGCTCCCGATCCTGGTCCTTGGAATGATTCCCCTGATCGCTGCGTTTTTGATCGCACAGAAACATATCGTCCGCTCCATCGCGGCTTCAGGACTGAAGGGGTAAAACCGCAAAGATGTATAACTTGTACTGGGGCGACACCCACGATAATACATATCAGGCTCCGGACCCCGAATTTTCCATGGACCGCCACCTGAGAGCGGCGGCGGGACACCTGGATTTCTACTGCGGCGCCTATTACCCCTACACCTCTCCCGCCTTCCGCAAAGGCGGCCACCCCTCGGAAGACAGGTCGGAACAGCCCCTGAATGTCGAGTCGTGGAAACCTGCGGAGCAGCTCGATGCGGAGTGGAGATTGGTGAAGGAGGCTGTTCAGCGCAACCATCGGGATGGAGAGTTTGTAATCTTTCACGGGTACGAATGGCAGGGCGACGGTACGTGGGGAGATCATAATGTATTTTTCAATGAAGATGATCCCCCTC
>JBNGED010000480.1:0-1071 GCA_049975605.1 Sediminispirochaetaceae bacterium
ATTTCCGGGTCGTCGGCGCCTACCCCGACAGCCAGTACCCCGACATGAACTACGGCTATCCCGGCGAACGCCCCCACGTCCTCTCCAACATCGCCGCCGTCCCCCTCCCATCGCTCGACCCGGTGGAGGGCGAAAAGGGGCCGGTCTTCACCCTGTGGCGGGGGTGATTCTCCCTTAGCTTCGGGCCGCTAAAAATTCTTTACAGGCTTATCTGCCGGGTTTACTATTGGTTATTACCAGCCCCGGGAGGTGTGTATGCGTTTCAGACACCTTTTCATTTTCATTGTTCATGTACTCTTTTTCTTATCTCTGTTCGTCGCGGACCTCGCCGCGGATGAAGAGAAGAGAGTGGCGGTCCTCGACTTTACGGTACAGTCGGAGCGGCCGGACTATCAGTATCTGGGCAAGGGCTTCACCGAGTTCGTGGCGGTGGAAATATCCGGTCACCCTGGTATCCGTCTCGTCGACCGGCGCATGAGAAATACCATCATGGAGGAGCAGAAAATCGGCCTCACCGGACTGGCCGACGAGACCACCTCTCTAGAATTAGGCCGGCTCCTGACGGTGCGCTACCTGGTGCGGGGCGAGATCTTCGATATGATGGGTCAGCTGGTCATCACCTGGACCCTGATCGACGCCGAGACGGGAGAGATCGTCGGAACCAGCCGGGTGGAAGGACCTCCTCAGGACTACAGCAGGATCACCGATACTATTGCCGAAGGGATCATCGTTGCACTCGGTCTGGCTGACGAACGGCGTCCCGCCTTTCCCTCCCCAGCGGTCACCGAAGAAGAGGGCAGAGTGGTTCTGACCGAATTCTCTGCGGTAGTCGACGCCTACGACCGCGAGGACGTGGCGGAAGCCGAGAAGCGGCTGGAACGTGTAAAGCGGATCGATTCGAAGAGCCCCGCCGTCAGGTACTACTTGCAGCTTCTGGCCGTCTACACCTCCCGTTTCAAAGTAGTAGCCGCCCCGTATTACCCCCTCGAGAACCCCGCGGCCCTCCCGAGATTGAAATCCGATGTACTTTATATGAATACCGGTTACGCGATGGTGGGGGCCGGTTTCCTC
>JBNGED010000481.1:0-2215 GCA_049975605.1 Sediminispirochaetaceae bacterium
CGATTATTCTGGGCTGATTTTTTTTCTGAACGAACCTGGTACAAAAATCCCCGCCGCCGGCCCGGATTGAAAGCAAGAAAGCGCAATTATGCGATTTTTGTTTATTCCAATAACCAAAATATACTATATTTTGGTTATCAGAGTATACAAATATTCGATTATTGGGTATACTATCCTATGGATTCCTTGACAGAAAAATTCCGTCGAAAAATCTCCGGCATTAGCACCCGCTTCGTCCGCAGTGTAATGGGGACTATTCACTGGGATGCCCGACTGATAGGAATAAAGGGAGCCCGGGGCGTAGGAAAGACCACCCTTTTGCTTCAACATATCAAACTGACCTACCATGATCAGCTGGACCGGGTTCTATATGTCAGCTTGGACGATCTCTGGTTCTCCGAGCATAGCCTTCCTGATTTGGTCGATCAATTCGTCCGGACCGGCGGAGAAAAAATCTATCTTGATGAAGTCCATAAATATCCCGATTGGTCCCGGGCGATAAAAAACATCTATGACGACTATCCGGAATTGCGAATCGTCTTTACCGCCTCCTCCCTTCTTGAGATTCTGGATGCACGGGCAGATCTTAGTCGACGGGCAGTCGTCTATCATCTTCCGGGGCTGTCGTTTCGGGAATACCTGAACATACAGGGTATCGGCCGATTCAAAACCCGCACACTGGAAGAGATCATACACAATCATTCACGGCTTTCGGGAGAGATCGTCAAAGAGATAAAACCGTTTCAGTTTTTCCAGGACTACCTCCAAACAGGCTATTACCCCTTCTTTCTTGAAGGCAGGGAGACCTTCAGCATACGGCTTGAAGAGACTCTTATTATGCTGTTGGAGGTAGAACTCCCTCTTTTGCGGAATATTGATCTCAGTTATGTAATAAAGCTGAAACAATTGTTGAGCATCATATCCGAATCGGCGCCGTTTGTACCAAATATCTCCCGACTGAGCGACAGAATCGGAATCAACCGGCACACCCTGATCACCTATCTCCACTACCTCACCGAGGCCCGACTCATCAATTCGCTTTACAAACAAGCCCGGGGCATCGGAGCTTTGAAAAAGCCGGACAAGCTCTTCCTTGAAAACACCAACCTGATGTATCTCCTTGCAGGACATGTAAAGACAAGCGATAAAGGGACGGTGCGGGAGACCTTCTTCTTCAATCAGATCGGTACATCCCACGAACTCGTCTATCCGGAACAGGCTGATTTCCTGGTGGACGGGAAATATACCTTCGAAATCGGAGGCAGGAACAAGGGGAAGCGGCAGATTCGGGGGATTGAAGCTGCCTATGTAGCCGCCGACGATATAGAATACGGCTACGGGAGAACGATCCCTCTCTGGCTGTTCGGCTTCCTCTACTGACGGCGGATAATCAAGTCAATCATCACGAAGGCGGTGCCCGGAATCCCCGCCGCCGGCCCGGATGAAGCGTTCGATTTCATTTCTGTCTCGACCGGCAATAGAAAAGCCTGGAAGCGGGAGGTCTATTACAAAGATGCATGGTGGACTCGCCCAGGCCGCTACCAAAATCCTGCTCATCACTCATGACCTTCTTGTCTATCTTTTTCCTCCACTTAACACGCCCACGATCACAGCCGAAAACCGGATTATCAACAGGATATTATACCCCATATACCTTGTGCATTCGTTTTCTTTCCAAGGCCATTCTGATATGAATCATATGAATCAGGATTCAGGGGGTCTGCGTTTTAATATACTCTATCCGAATAACAGATAGGGCGCTGTTCATGCACGTAATCCGGTAATAGTCGCCGCGGCCTTTTTTTGAGAAGACCAGTCCGAAATAGGCTTCACCGGGCTTGAGGTCCTTGGAATAGAAGAGGTTCTCCTCGAGAAGCTGCAGCCATCCCTGACCCTCCTGGGCATACTGTGAAACCATCTCGGCGTTCCGCTGGGCCGCCAATTCCGCGGCGGCGGGATCGTAGTAGCTGGTGGTGCCGCTGTACGAACCCGAATAGCTGCCGTAGGAGCTGGTACCGTATACGCTTCCCGAGGTGCTCGCCGTGCCGTACCCTGCTGTGGCAGTGTCTGCGGTGGCGGAGAGTACCAGCAGCACCGCTCCCACGGTATAGGCGGTCTTTTCTTTCGAATAGTATTCTTTGGAGCTGTACACCTTCAGCTCCTCCCACACAACCCCGTCGGAGCTGTTTTCCACCTTGAAGTCGGTTTCCTTCAG
>JBNGED010000482.1:0-1120 GCA_049975605.1 Sediminispirochaetaceae bacterium
CTCCGATACTCAGGACGCTTCACGGACACCGCTGCAATCTGCACATCCACACTGCAGCAGTCGGCTCGGCCCCCGGCCGTGGGATACTGCACAGTGATCCTTCGCATCCTACCCTGGCCACTCTTTCGGAGGGGTGGATCCGGGATGTCAAGGGGACCGCCCCTTTCCGCGCCATCGAGTGGCGCCTGGAAAGTCCCGCGGAAATCATAACCCTCGATCAGCTCATCGAGCAGTACGGCATACCGGATTTCTGTAAAATCGACGTGGAGGGCTACGAGCTCGAGGTCCTCAAGGGACTCTCCACTCCCCTGCCGGCCCTTTCAATCGAATATCTTCCTTCCGCAGCTCACCTGGCCGAAGAGTGCGTCCGCCGCCTCTCCGATCTCGGCGATTATGAATATAACCTATCCCGGCGGGAAACGATGCGTTTTCTCTGGAAAGAATGGCGCGGAGCCCCGGAAGTCGTACAGTTTCTCCGCAGCCTCGACGTGACGGACCGCTCGGGCGACATATACGCCCGGATAAAGGAGTGCTGACTTGAACGGACAGAGGACCGGCGTTCTGGGACGCAGTTTTATTCTCTATATGTGCATCTGTATCTTCAACCTCATCCTCGGAGCCTACATGTGGTTCCCCCGCTTCGAGTGGGGGTGGATTTTCCTTCCCCTGCCTGAATCCACCGCGGCCCTCCTGGGTATCCTTCTGGTAGCGCGGCTGTTCCGGCATCCCGGGGTGAAACGGAAGTCCTCCAGCATCTCCATCATCCCCGGAACCATTCTGTTTCTCTATACGCTTCTCTTCGTGCTGCTTGTTGTATATGGCGCCGCCGAAGCCTTCTTCCAGCATATTTATCAGCGCACATTCATTCTGGAATCGAATCTTCCGCTGGCCTCTCATTTTTTCAACATGCTGTTCCGGACCGAACTCTTCTCGCGGAGAGTTTTTCTCGTATTCCCGGCCGTCGCCCTCCTCGTGCTCCTGGTGCTTCTCTTCTACCTGCTGTTTCGATCGGCTGTGCCGCTTTTGAGACGAATACGCTTCGCTCCGGAATATCTCGGCCTCCTCGCCGTTCTCCTGATCTCCATTCTGTTCTTGCCGGTACCGACCGCCGCGGAGCGGC
>JBNGED010000483.1:0-2458 GCA_049975605.1 Sediminispirochaetaceae bacterium
GTCCGGCCCGATGAACGAGTCGGAGAAGAAGGACACCCTCAGTCAGCGTCTCTCCATGCTCGATTCCATTCTCGAATTCCTCAACAACTACTACCAGTTCCAGATCGACAACCTGACCCTGCCCAACGTGAAGCAGCTGGCGGAACTGGTGAACTACATCCGTTGGAATAAATTCAGTCAGAGCAGCGCCAATCTCAATACACGGGTCCTTGCCGAGATCGTCCGCCGCCTTTCTCCCGCCCAGGACAACCTCTCAGCCAGCATCGTCAACGACAGTGTTCGTCAGCTGGCCAAGCAGAGCTCCATCATTCTCGGTATTCTGAAGAAAGTATCGGTGTATCAGCGCGAACGATACAAGTACGATTTCAGACTGCAGCTGCTCAATGCGCTGCGGCTGACACCCGAAACGATCGAATCGAAGCGTGAAGAGGTCGTGAAGAGTATCAAGAGTCAGTTCCCGAAGCAGATGCCCGGCACCCCCTACTACACCGAACTCATCGAGGAAGTCCTCGCCGAAGAAGCCGGTTCCGCGTCGGAGTTACAGCGTCAGGAGACCCTGAAACGGCTCAAGATCGAGCAGGAGCAGAAGGATAAGAAGGCCCCCGCTTCTTTCAAGCCCGTGCTGATGGAGGGAATCCGGCTGCTCTCGACAGCCGCCACCCCTCTGGAACAGGCGATACAGAAGCTGAGAATCAACAGTCAGCTGATAGAGAACCGCACACTCACCTTCGGGGAAAAATTCAGACGCTGGCTCTTCAATATCGTTCAGAAGGATGAGGACCAGAGAATCTACGAGATCGAATACATCGATCCTCAAACAGTCACATCCAGGACCATCCGTCTCAATTTCGACAAGTTCATCGATGATATGCAGAAAAAGACCCGGATCGTCGCCGCTCTCGGTAACCGTATGGGCACCACCTACCAGAAGCTCGAACAGAGCGACGAGGAGCGGATATACAAGATCCTTTCATCTACTATCGCCGACCTGCAGCTCTATCTCATCCGGCTGCCGGCGCTGGACACCTACTTCAAGAGCGAAACCACCCGGAGCCAGCGGGCAATGATCAAGGGGATAAAGATAGAGATAAGTGCGATTAAAAATACAGTGATCAAGGCCAATCAGAAGAAGCACGAATACGTAGCCAGGAAGGAAGAAGCCGAACAGCTGAAGAAGCTGGGCATCAACGTTACGTAACCTTTCAGTTCCCGTGAGAATAGTACAAGCCGAGCTGCCTCACGTCCCCGGCTGTCTTCTTGATAGCGTCCACCGCTTCGTCGAGTATCTCCCTCTTCTCCGGCAGGTCCACAGCCACGTAGAACATGTAGTTCCAGGGTTTGCCGAGGATCGGCCGGGATTCGAGCTTCTTCATGTTCAGTCCGTGGTCGGCGAGAACCTTCAGCACACTGAAGAGGGCCCCCGGCTTGTCGAGGGTCGAAAAGGTGAGGGCCGCCCGATTGGGTGAATGGATAGGCGGGGTTTCGACCCTGGCTATGATGAAGAATCTGGTGTAGTTCCGCGGATTGTTCTCGATCCCTTCCTGCAGGACCGACACGTTGTAGACCTTCGCCGCTTCCCGTCCGGCAATCGCCCCGAGGGAGGGGTCCTTCAGCTCGGCAATGTGGGCCACCGCGCCGGCAGTGTCGAAGAAGGGTACCCGTTCGATCGACGGATGTTCCTGGAAGAACCGCGAACACTGGGCCAGTCCCTGGGGATGGCTGTACACTTTGCTCAGTCCTTCGATACTCGCGCCCTCCACGGCCATGAGACTGTGAATGATGCGGACCTTCTGTTCTCCCACCACGATGATGTCGGGATACTGCAGCAGGAGGTCCAGCACCTCGTGGACCGTGCCGGCAAGGGAGTTCTCGATCGGTACCGCTCCATAGGGGACCCGTCCGTTTAATACGTCCTTGAACACGTCCTCGAAACTGTCGCACGGCAGCGCATCGTAATCTTCCCCGAAAAACCTGTGTACTGCGGTCTCGCTGAAGGCCCCGCGCATACCCTGAAAAGCCACCTGTCTGCCGCGCTCCGCTCCTGACCTTGATGCATCGGCCGGACTTTCCGCCGCCGGGGCATCCGCGATGCTCGATGTGAGGTTCACGGCGCCGTTCGGAATGCGCTGGAGTTCCTTCTCCAGTACAGGAGCGATCGCCTCGATGTCTCTCATAAGGCGTTCGAACTGTTCCGGGTACAGGGACTGCGGTCCGTCGGAGAGGGCCTGATCGGGATGGGGATGCACTTCGACCATCAGACCGTCCGCTCCCGCCGCGACCGCGGCGAGCGCCATGGGGGAGACCTTGGCGCGTATTCCGGTACCGTGGCTCGGGTCCACTATAACCGGAAGATGGGACAGTTTTTTCACCACCGGAATGGCCGAGAGGTCGAGGGTGTTGCGGGTGTAGGTCTCGAATGTTCTGATACCCCTTTCACAGAGGATTACGTCGTCGGTCC
>JBNGED010000484.1:0-1687 GCA_049975605.1 Sediminispirochaetaceae bacterium
TAATAACGCCGATCTTCCCGCCGGCCTGTCCGCCTGCAATCAACCTGATAAAGGATAACTGCATGAGGCTGGACATGAAGACCGGCACCTGCACCGCCGCGGCGATCCGGTCCTGGTAGAGGGCCATGAATCCGCAGTCGCCGGTGATAGCCCTGACCCCCTCGGATTGCAGAGCCACCGCAGCCTGAACGAGGTCGTCCACCAGGGACATATCGTGATTCATGATCCGTTCTACCGAAAAACCGGGTACCCGTTGGAACCGCACCGGATACGAGTAGGTCGTAGCATTGGCCGTGTCGCCGGGGATGTACGGCGCGAAATTCTCCAGCAGGATAATGCCGATCGCTTCCCCGTAACTGACCTGACCCGGCTTGACGTGATACAACATCGGTACCTTCTCCTCTTACGTTTAACCCGCGATGAAGGATGAATTGGGAAGCCAGAGGGCTATCTGCGGGAACATGATGATCAGGATGGTCGTAAGGATCAGCATGAGGATGAACGGCGGCGTGTTCCGAATGACCTCCCAGTAGGGCCTCCTGAATATCAATTGGGCCGTAAAAATATCACAACCGAAGGGCGGAGTCGCCGATCCTATTGCCGCCTGGAGAGTAACGAGAGTCCCCAGGAAAACCGGATCGATACCGGTTGAAATCACGTACGGCGCGAAGATCGGAGTCAGTACGTAGATGGCTACAATCGGGTCCACGAACATGCAGGCCACGAAGTAGGAGATAACTACCAGGATGATGACCCACAGCCGGGTCGGGTCCGGACCTATGATCGCCGGCATGAACTCCTGCGGAAGCTGCAGGAAACTTATGAACCAGCTGAAGGCCTGACCGGCGCCGACCAGCACGAAGACGACCCCTGTAATGATTCCCGTGTCAAGCAGTGCAGTGACCAGCTTCTTCCAGGTGAGGGTCCGGTAGATCACTGCCTCGAGGAAAAGCGCGTACGCCACTGCAGCTGCCGCCGCCTCGGTAGGGCTGAATATACCGGCATAGATACCGCCGACAATTATCAGCGGAAAGCCCAGTACGAGCGAGCCGTCCTTGATTGCCTGCCATCTTTCCGGCCAGGTGGCCTTCGGCAGAACCCCCACCTTCTTGACCTTCGAGTAGAAATAAGAATAGATCGAAAACAACACGAAGATCAGCAGACCGGGAACGATTCCTGCCAGGAAGAGCTTCCCGATGGACGTACTGGTCACGACTCCGTACACGATGAACCCGATGCTCGGCGGTATCAGGAAGGCGATATCACTCGAATTGATGATCAATCCCAGGGTGAAAGAGCTGTTGTAGCCCGCCTTCAGGAGCATCGGCCGCATGGTGCCGCCGATGGCCGCTACCGTCGCCTGGGTCGAACCCGAGACGGCCCCGAACAAGGTGCAGCTGGCGTTGGTCGTGATGGCCAGTCCGCCGTGGATGTGACCGAAAAAGGCCTTCACCATATTGATCAGCCGCGGAGCGGCCTGTCCGGAGGTGATGATATTTGCACCGAGGATGAACATCGGTACACATACCAGGGCCGGGGGTGTCATTCCAGTAACGATCTGCTGGACCAGCACGGTAAAATTGAACGATGGAAATGCGATATTGATATGAAGCAGCAGAGATCCAAGGATCACGACCATGAAGGGGAATCCAAGGAGCAGCATGCTGATCATACTTACCCATAGTAC
>JBNGED010000485.1:0-1953 GCA_049975605.1 Sediminispirochaetaceae bacterium
AGTCGATTACGATGCAGGCAACCTGAAGAGCGTGGAGACCGCACTCGAATACCTGCAGGCTGATTACATCATATCCTCGGACCCGAAGGTTCTTGAGAAGACCGATAAGCTCATCTTCCCGGGGGTGGGCGAAGCACGGGCGGCGATGGACAGGCTTAAGCACTACGGGCTCGATGATTTTATTCGCGGGTATTACGGAGCCGGAAAAGATATACTCGGAATATGTCTCGGCGCTCAGATCGTACTATCGCGCAGCGATGAAAACGACACAAAGTGTCTGGACCTCATCCCGGGAACTGCCAGAAAATTTCCCGGCGGGGAAGGACTCAAGGTACCGCATATGGGCTGGAACAGTGTTGAGGTCGAAACGGAATCGCGGCTTTTCGAAGGCATTCCGAACGGCAGCTCCTTCTACTTCGTCCACTCCTACTATCCCGACCCTGAGGAGAGGGAATGCAGAATCGCCGCGACGGAGTACGGGATCGAGTTCTGTTCAGCCCTGCACAAGGGCGGTCTCCATGCAGTACAGTTTCATCCCGAGAAGTCGGGGAAGCGGGGTCTGCAGCTCCTGCGCAACTATCTGACGAAAATAGGTCCCGACTGCACGATCGGAGGAGAGTAAATATGCTGCAGAAGAGAGTAATCGTCTGTCTGGATGTAAAAGACGGGAAGACAACCAAGGGAGTACGGTTCAAGGGTAACATCGAGGTCGGTGATCCCGTGGAAATGGCGGCCGAATACTACCGGCAGGGAGTCGATGAGCTGGTATTTTACGACATAACCGCCAGCGCGGAAAAACGCGGAATAATGATCGATGTCGTCCGGCGGGTGGCCCGGCAGATATTCATTCCCTTTTCGGTAGGAGGCGGTCTTTCCTCGCTGGATGATATGCGGGCGGTTATCATGGCAGGGGCTGAAAAAGTAAGTCTCAACAGCCAGGCGGTGAAGAATCCGGAAATTATCCGGCAGGGAGCCGGCCTCTTCGGCAATCAGTGTATCGTTCTCGGGATGGATGCAGCGAGAGACGATCGAATGCCTTCAGGCTACCGGGTTTACATTAACGGAGGGCGTACCTCCACCGATCTCGACGCCCTCGAGTGGGCCGCAAGGGCCGTACAGCTCGGAGCCGGCGAGATCGTGCTGAATTCAATCGATGCCGACGGAACCCGCGAAGGATACGAGATACCCCTGACGAGACTGATATCGAAGGCGGTGGATGTGCCGGTAGTCGCCTCCGGAGGCGCGGGGCGGCCGGAACACCTGGTGGAAGTCCTGTCGGAAGGCTGCGCGGATGCCGCGCTGATCGCATCGATGGTCCACATCCAGGGATATACCATAGGCGGAATCAAGAAGGAACTGATGCACGCAGGACTGCCTGTACGCATGGATTGAGAGATTCGTATTGCCGAACAGTCAAAAAAATATGTATATTATGAAAAAATTATCCAGCTACGATAAAACTGTAAGGAGCAGCAGATATGCCGACCTACGATTATGAATGTACTGATTGCGGGCATACCTTCGAGTATTTTCAGGCCATGTCCGATGAGCCGTTATCCGTCTGCCCGAACTGCGGCGGCAAAGTCAAACGACTGATCGGCGGCGGAATGGGAATTATCTTCAAGGGGAGCGGTTTCTACGTAACCGACAACCGGGGCAGATCGTCATCGAAGGAGAGCAGTGAGAAGAAGGCGGATGCTTCAAAGTCAAGCGACTCCAAGTCTACTTCCGACTCAACTGCCAAGTCTGCGGTCTCTTCAAACAAAGAATAGAATCCTAATCCGTCTGGTTCTCCTTCTTCTCGCCGTAGATTGGATGAAAGTATATCCTCTCAGCCGATTCAGCCGCTTCCTGCAGGAATTCCCCGATATCAAGGTTATTCCACGCGTCATTCATCCTGCCCATATGCGGGTGGAGGAGAGGATGGTCCGTGCTGAACACTGTACAACAGTC
>JBNGED010000486.1:0-1275 GCA_049975605.1 Sediminispirochaetaceae bacterium
AGGGGAACCGCAATGGAGAGCTGTCTGACTCGAGCCGACCCGCTCTCCCGGTGAGTGTAGCTGAGAAAGAAGTAGAGGGTCAGGAGAAAGAACCAGAAGCCGCCGGCAAAACTGATGCGCCCGTAGCCGGTGCTGTCCCACTCGGCGAGGTTTGTGTGCACACTCCATACGCCTCCCAGGACGAGCACCATCAAGAGGCATGCCGCTGCCAGAAAGTTGACTGCATTTGCTCTGCGGCTCAACACGAGATAGAACAGCACTCCGATGAACAGGACAGCCGCCGTACCGAACAGGGGATGCAGTTCAAAGAGCCAGAGGTTCTCTCCGGCGACGATCCGGTTCTGCTTGATCGTTACCAGCGGCAGAGAGAGAGTAGCGAGGGCGCATATCCCGGTGAAAAAGGTGAAACGCATTTACTCGATAAAATTGTTGTCTTTCAGATATTTTTTGGCGACATCACCGGCCGCTTCACCCATAACGGCTATCTTCGAGTTGAGAGTCTGCAGCTCGGTCAGTCCCAGGGTCTTCATAACCGGATCGAGTATCTCCCGTATCTCGGGATATGCCTCGAGGACCTCTCCCCGCACGAGAGGAGCAGGCTCGTACACATGCTGCACGTTCCGGTTGTCTTCGAGGACGACCAGTCCCAGGGCGGCGAGGGCGCCGTCGGTACCGTAAGCCATGGCGGCATTGACTCCGTCGGTCTGTTCGGCGGCGGCCTTCTCAGTTGTGGCGGTATTTCCTCCGGACAGGATGAGGAGCTGATTTTTTTCCAGTTTGAACCCGTACGCTTCCTCGAAGCTGGGCAGGGCCCCCTGCCGGCTGGCGAACTCTTCCGAGCAGGCGAGTTTGATGGCGCCGCCGCTGTTCACGTACTCGCTGAAGTCTTCGAAGGTGACGATGTTCTCCTTCTCGGACAGGTCCTGCCGCAGCGCGATAGCCCAGGTGTTATTGGCGGGAGCGGAAGCGAGCCAGATGAGATCGTGGGCTTCACTGTCGAGCTGAGCAGCCCGCTGCCACGCTTCTTCGGGATTTTTCCAGACCGGATTGTCCGCATCATTGTGAAAAAAGGCGGCGTTGCCGGTGTATTCCGGATAGATATCGATCTCGCCGGCTTTGATGGCCTTGCGGATAACGTCGGTGGTACCGAACTGGACCTGGTCGACGGTTTCGAATCCATGATGTTCGAGGAGCTGCAGGATCATGTTCCCGAGCAGAGCTCCCTCCGTGTCGATCTTGGAAGCAACTACGATGGGTCCCTTCTTCTGCTGATCG
>JBNGED010000487.1:0-1299 GCA_049975605.1 Sediminispirochaetaceae bacterium
GAGCTGCCGGATGAGGATTTTGACACCCTCGGTGGTTTCGTATTCGATCTGTTTGGAAAAATTCCGGTGAAGTATGAAAAGGTCCGCTATCGGAGCCTGGATTTTATCATCCAGGAGATGGACGGGCACAAGATAAAGACGGTTAAAATCGTTATCAAGGACGGGAACAGTGCCGCTTCGTAGAAGAATGCCCATTTTTACAGCCGGATTGATACTCATTCTGCTGTTTCCATGTGCGTCATTGTCTGCGCAGCAGAATCCGGCCATCGAGCTGTATAGAGAGGGGGATCGTCTGCTTGCGGACGGACAGCTCTATGAAGCCATCGACCACTTCAAGGAATCTCTCGTCTACAATCCGGACTATGTAGAGCCTCTGTACGGACTGTCGGAGGCCTATTTCAAACTCGAAGAGTACGAGCAGGCGCTCATCTACATAAGACAGGCCCGCAAGCTATCCCGCAGCAACTATAATATTGCCGCCCTGGAAGGCCGGATTTACACCGGACTCGGCCGTTATGAAGATGCAGAGGCACTGTTCACGCAGCTGCTCGCGCGGCAGCCCTACAACCGTGAGGCGGTCTTCGGACTTGCCGAGCTGCATGTCGCCATGGGCAACATAGAGAACGCACTGAACAGCTATCGGTCGGCCCTCGAGTCGGATCCGTACAACCGGCGGGGGCTTCTGTCGGCAGCGCTTTTATACGCAGCCCAGAATAATTTCGATGCCGCAGGTGATCTCATCCAGACAGCTGTGGACACCTATCCGGAGGACCCGGTGGTGCACGCTATCGGCGCCGAATATTACCTGCAGAGCGGGCTGGAAGAGAAGGCGGAATCTCACGCGTGGCAGGCTGTTGCCCTCGATCCGGAGAACGAAGACGCTCTGGCGGTATTGATACATCTGCTCTTTAGGCAGGAGCGGTTCACTGAAGCGGTGGACGCGGTGGATCGCAGTATCGGTCTCGATCGGCGGGACCCTCTTCTGTGGTTTCTGCGTGGTACAGCCTACTGGGAACTGGGCCGGAAAGAGAACGCACTGGATAGTTTTTACACCGCCCTTGACCTGCGACCGAGCGATGAGATCGGCCGCATCGTACTCGAGGAATTCCTCCTCCAGGAATACCTGCCCGAAAGTGAAGAGCGGCGGAGAGCTGCGGAGGTCCGTTTCGACCGCGGAAGCGCGTATGAGAGGGACAACAGGGTGGAACTGGCCCGGCAGGAATACCGGAGAGGCCTCATGCTGCATCCCTACAATCGGGACGGACGGGTTCTGTATGCAAATACCTACAAGCGGTCTGG
>JBNGED010000487.1:1309-1700 GCA_049975605.1 Sediminispirochaetaceae bacterium
CGGGAAGTATTTATCCATTCTGGAAGTCCTAGAGATCGATAACAACACGACGCAGGATATCCGGGATGAGATCGAAATATACCGGAACCTGCGCAGAGACAGCATCGCCGCAGAATGGGAAGTCGATCAGTTCGCAATTGAACGGTTCCGGTACCGGATAGCCCTGTTCACCCTGAATTTCGACTCGTCGCTCATCCACCTGAACGCCGAAGAGCGCCTGAGCAGCTACATGCAGGGCCTTCTGAGGGGTTTCGAAAACATCGAGCTGGTTGAGAACCGTTCGGTAGAGAATTTCGCCGAAGCATTCCGGGCAGCACGGTCGGAGGATGCCGATTTCTTCATTCTTCTAACCTACCGGGAAACGGACCGTTCTTTTCAGGTGGTTTCCGAG
>JBNGED010000488.1:0-1997 GCA_049975605.1 Sediminispirochaetaceae bacterium
CTATCACCCGCACCTTCTCGAAGCAGGCTATTCTGACGGTTTTTTGTTCATCCGCATCAATCAGTCCCGGAGAAAAGATTCCGACAAGCACGATACATGCTATGAAGAGCGTCTTTTTTGACATACGTAACATTATTGCTGTTGAGATAACTATTTGTCAACAATTTTTCACTATTGTAACACAGCCGGCTACAGCATACCCGCGGTCATGATCAGACCAAAACCGGTTATCAGCAGGTACCCGCCGAGTTCGAGGCCGTGATGCAGGTATTCAGAGGACCGGCTCCCGCCGCCTCCCATGCGCTGAAGAGAGGTCCGGGCACGGAGGGTGATCAGCGCAACCATGCTCAGTGTCAGTGACATGCCGGCCGACATGGACAACACCGCCAGCAGTCCGACCCCCGTCATCTGCAGCGACAGCGCAAACAGGAGAATCATGGCAGCCCCTGGACAGGGAACCAGGCTGCTCCCGATAATGATGAGCAGGGTCCTGCCCCGGCTGCAGGAGCGGTGCCGGGCTTCTGTGCCTTCTTCGCGGCCCTCCTTCACCAGCCGGAGGATGCTGATAATCAGCATCACAGCCCCGAAGAGAGCGATGAAGGCGAAGGTCCCCAACTCGATGGAACGGCTGACTTCATTGAAGGTCAGCAGCAGGGAGCCCTTCAGAAGGTAATAGAGGGGCAGGATGATTAGAACGGCCGCAGCCCCGTGGAGCATTCCCATCATCACCCCTGCACCGACACCCCAGATCAGGGGTACCTCTTCAGCCATGAAATACGAAAAAAGGACCGTCTTGCGGTGTCCCGGACCGAGGGCATGGATGATTCCGTACAGAAATGCCCCGGCTATAACAAGGAAGAAGACCTGCGGACTCCCCTCCGCCGCCTTGACCTTCTGCATGACCGAGGCCAGGCTTTCATATATCTCCCGCTGCATCCCGGCGATACGCCTCGCCAGCGGTCCCTGCCGTGTTGAGCGGCGCGGCCGTACAGCCGTATCTGCCGCCGGGTTTTCCTCCATATCCGGAGAAATTACGTTCGACCCCTGCCCCCCGTCATCGCTCCCGCTCGAGAGAAAGGGATTCTCCTGCGCGGTTATCGGCGCCGCTGCTGCTGCCAGTAGGAGTATCCATACAATCCGTCGTTTTTTCATGCTGTTCATTTTTTCCGGAATGAGAGCCGCAGTTCGTAGGGAAAAGCCCGTCCAAGGCTTGTAGTCTGAGCGCCGGAGGAGTCTCTACCTCTTCCGCCGGTGGGATCATACTCGATCAGGTAGTCTTTATTGGCCACGATATTAGCCTCCGTCGCCGCATACGACCCGCCCTTGATGTGCACCGGAGAATCCTCGCGGTACAGTATATCGCAGAAAAACGTCTCGTCGAAGATTATCAGGCTGAGCCGCGTGGTCTCCGCGGTGAGCGGTATCCGGTAGGGTACGAAGAAGCGGTAGACGAGCTGATCGTTTTCCAGCCATGCGTCGAAGCCGCGCACCTCTTCGACTTCAACCATGCCGTCCTCCCGGATCACACTGGTGAAGTAGTGAAAGTTCCGCAGGTTCCGGAAGGCATTCTGTTCTATGTCCCGCACCTCGCCGTCATTGAACCGGCCGTCTTTATCATAGTCATAGTCGAGCCGGATCGATGCGGTGAAGATGACATCGAAATACCACTGGACCCAGAACCCTTTCAGTGAGTCCCGGTCGAATTCGAAGGTCACCTCCGTGTCGATAAACATGTGGGGGTGGGCATTGACCGGGGCCGCCGACAGGCAAAACAGCAGTACAACAGTAAGCAAAACTCTTCCGGCAGTCTTTTTCATACCCGCATTCTACCCCAGGAGGTGGGCCGCTTCAATAGGGATGACGACTGCATCCGGCGCGGAGTGATATATCGCGTGCGCCGCGTACCGTATCTGTCGGCCGATTTGCCTTTTCATCCGAAAAGCATGATCTTGGAGAGTGGAGGTCTATAATGAAAGAGCTATATACAGATATTACAA
>JBNGED010000488.1:2007-2265 GCA_049975605.1 Sediminispirochaetaceae bacterium
CCGTAAAGGTCTGGGAGGTATTGACCGATTTCAACTCGTATCCCTCCAGGGCTTCATCGATATGAATACGAAGCTGAAGGAACTCTGCGAGAATTAGTCCAGTTTCGGGCGCACCGACCCTACCGCTCCTGTTCCCGGCAGTGTATAATCCCACAAGGTTCGAACCAGAAAACACAGGACGCGATGTATGGATTTCGATGAAAATATTCTGAGTCTTACGGATGAACAGGCAGCCAGGGTCCGGGCATTGATACAGGA
>JBNGED010000489.1:0-1757 GCA_049975605.1 Sediminispirochaetaceae bacterium
GTACGTCGGCAGACCGCGGCGCGCGGCTTCAGCCGCGAGGCATCCTGAGCTCCTGCGCGAGCTATCCGGCTGGAGCGTAGGGGTCCCGCCTGGTGTAATGAGTATGCAGCAGGTGGTGAGATGTCTCACCGCCCGGCGAACCGAGGAAGGCTTCGTAGATGGCCCGGATCTCCGGGTTCTCGTGGCTGCGGCGGACAGGCCTGTCCTGGTCCTCACGGTACAGTCCTCTGATCCTCTCCTCCCTGCGGCGCATCGAGTTGTCTATCGGCTGACCGCCGCCGCCGATGCATCCGCCCCGGCAGGCCATGATCTCGATGAAGTGGTAGGGGCTGCCTCCGTTTTTCTTTGCAGCGGCAACCTTCTCCAGGAGCGTCCTGGCATTGGAGAGACCGTGGGCCACTGCTACCCTCACCGGCAGGCCGCCCACCTGGATCTCCGCCTCTTTTATTCCTTCCAGGCCGCGGACAGGCTGAAATTCAACCTGATCGAGCCGCTGCCCGGTTTTGAGCTCGTACGCGGTCCTGAGAGCGGCTTCCATGACACCTCCGGTGGCGCCGAAGATCGTTGCCGCCCCGCTGTAATCCGACATCAGGGGATCCGCGGCTTCCTCGACAAGTTGTGTAAAATCGATCCCCCCCTGCCGTATCATTCTCGCCAGCTCCCGGGTAGTGAGGACATAGTCCACATCCTGATAGCCGCTGGAGCGCATTTCCGGCCGCCGGGCTTCGTACTTCTTGGCGGTACAGGGCATGATGGAAAGGGAGATAATTTTCCCCGGATCGATTCCCCGGGTCTCGGCGTAGTAGCTCTTGATGAGGGCCCCCATCATCTGCTGGGGGGACTTGCAGGTGGAGATATGATCGGTGAGATCGGGAAAATAGGTCTCGCCGAACTTGACCCAGCCGGGAGAACAGGAGGTTATGAGTGGAAAAGGCCCTCCCTTCTCGACGAGATCGAGGAACTCGGTCCCCTCCTCCATGATGGTGAGGTCCGCCGAGAAGTTGGTGTCGAAGACGACATCTATACCGATCCTGCGGAGGGCGGCGTAGATCTTCCCTATCACCAGGTCGCCGGGCTCCAACCCGAACTCTTCACCCAGGGCGACCCTCACCGAGGGCGCAATCTGAGCTGCGACAAGCAGATCCGGATTCTCGATACTCGCCCATACCTCGTCGATCTGCTCCTTTTCGTGGAGGGCCCCTACCGGACAGTAGGCCACGCACTGACCGCAGTTCACGCAGACACTGGACCCCATATCGGCGTCCTTTCCCGGGGAGACGATCGTATCGGATCCTCTGCCGTAGAAGGAGATCGCCTTCACCGTCTGCAGTTCTTCACAGACCTGTACACAGCGCCCGCAGCCGATACACTTGTTCATGTCCCGGACAATTCCGTGGGCGCTGACATCCGCCGGCAGTCCGTGGGTGTACTGATCGTAGCGGAGCTTGCGAAGCTCCAACCTCTCGGCCAGTGCCTGCAGCTCACAGTTGCCGTGACGAATGCACTGGAGGCAGTCATCCGGATGCGCTGAGAGCACCAGTTCGAGCAATCCCCGCCGGATCTTGCGCAGCTGCCGGGTATTGGTACGGACCTTCATCCCGTCCCGCACCGGCGTCATGCAGGCACGGCGGTATGAGGGGTCCCCCTCGATCTCAACGATGCACATACCGCAGGTCCCGGCCGGTGTCAGATCTTCGTGATGACAGAGGGTCGGAATTTCAATGCCCGCCTTCTCAGCCGCTTCGAGTATCCGGGTC
>JBNGED010000490.1:0-1657 GCA_049975605.1 Sediminispirochaetaceae bacterium
ATTGGCCGGAAACAATGATGACCTACGATATAGGCGAGCAGATCCTCTTCGCCGGCGACGCCTTCGGAGGCTTCGGCACCCTCGACGGAGGGGTCTTCGATGACGAGGTAAATATCGAGTACTTCGAGAACGAGATAAGGCGGTACTATTCGAATATCGTCGGCAAGTTCGGGCCAATGGTTCAGAAGGCCCTGAAAAAGCTCGAGGGACTGCCGATCAAAGTCGTCGCGTCCACGCACGGACCGGTATGGCGCAGCAATCCTCAGCGGATAATCAACAGTTATGACCGGTGGAGCAAGTATGAGGCCGATCCGGGAGTGGTCATCGTCTACGGTTCCATGTACGGGAATACGGAGAAGATGGCCGATTATGTAGCGCGGAGACTGGCGGAATACGGGGTGAAAGATATCCGGGTGATGAGCACCTCGACGACCCACGACTCCTACATAATTAACGAGATATGGAAATACAAGGGTATCATCTTCGGAAGCTGCACATACAACGTAGGCTTGTTTCCCCCTATGGAGTCGCTGATAAAGAACCTCTCCCACAAAGGGGTGAAAAACAGAGTCTACGGCGTGTTCGGCAGCTACGGCTGGAGCGGCGGCGGGGTAAAGACCATCATGCAGTATATTGAAAACAACAAATGGCCCATGGTAGCCGACGAGGTCGAAGTCAAACTCACTCCATCGGAAGAAGACTACCGGCAGCTCGATATACTCGCGAAGAAGATGGCCGACAGCATCCAGTAACTGTATTCGCCGGGGATGCGATCAATAGGGAAGCGATCAAGAAAGCGGTCGCCGGAGCGGTCCTAGTCCGGGGCCGCTTCGGCATATTCCCTGTACAGAAAGCGCTTGATCTTGTCGCTTGCGGTTTTCTCGAAGGGTTCCCAGCGGATAAATACCTGTTCGATTTTTCTGTAACTCTCGAGACTGCGGTTCAGAGCGGATATCTCATCACGGATCAGGGTCTCGATCTCTTCATCAGACAGCGTACGGTCTTTGTATTCTTCTTCGAGGTATTCGTAATCCGGCACACAGACGGCGATTATCCGTTCACTCCGGTCCTGTTCCGTCCTCTGACCCATGATCATCACTTCGCCGACCGGACCCTTGTCCGGGAAGAGCGCCTCTATCTCCTCGGGAAAAACATTCTTGCCTCCGGCAGTCACTATCATGTTCTTCGATCTGCCCGAAATGAAGAGGAAGCCCTTATCATTGATGTACCCGAGATCTCCGGTCCGCAGGTAGCCGTCCGGCGTGAACGCCTCCTGCGTCGCTTCCGGATTGCGGAAGTATCCGAGCATCAAGGAGGGCGAGGTGACCTCTATCTCGCCGATACCGTCCCTGTCCGGGGAAGCAATGCGGATATCCGTGTATTTGACGGGGAGACCCGCCGAACGGTTGTCGTAGTACTTCACCGTATTCGTGGTTATAAGGGGACCGTTCTCGCTCATTCCGTAGCCCTGGACAATGGTGAATCCCAGCTCCTGGAAAAAATCAGCCGTAGCTGCCGACAGGGGACCTCCTCCTGAGACGAGAAGGCGGACCGATGCAAGACCGGCCTGCTGCCGCAGTCCTCTGAACAGTATCTTCGCCAGGGGTAAGCCAATAGCGCTTCCCATTCGCGACAGCCCCCGCATTACATTGAGGGC
>JBNGED010000491.1:0-1793 GCA_049975605.1 Sediminispirochaetaceae bacterium
CTTCCGAGCAGAGGAGCGCGGACACATTCGGTAAAGGTGGAAGTATGCGCAGCAGACCATTCACCAGCAGAGTAGGGTACATTCTCGTCCTCGGGATATCGGTCAAATTTTTCGTCGATATCTCCGTACAGCTCTTCAATCCCTTCCTGGTGATGTACGCCGCCGGTATCGGGGTGAGCGCCATTACAATGGGGCGGCTGGTGAGCGTGCGGAACCTCTCAGGACTGATGGCCCCGCTCATCGGAAGTCTGGCAGACCGCTACGGGTACCGCCTGATAATGCGATTCAACCTATTCGTGGCCGGAGCGGGGGTCTTCCTTTTCGCAACCGGCGCCGGTATTCCGGTTCTGGTGACGGCGATGATCATCTGGGGGATAGGCCAGGGAGGCTTCACCCCCAACATGCACTCCTATCTGAGCGCCATGCTGCCCTACAGCAGGAGGTCCAGGTATATCGGCACCCTCGAATACTCATGGGCCCTCTCCGGTATCGTCGGTCTCTTCCTGTTCGGACTTGTATTCGAGCACTACGGATGGAGAACGACCCTCTACATCCTCGGCGGGGGAATGATGCTCTCGGCACTGGTCATGGGGACCCTGCCGAAGAACGGCCGTCACTCCGGCCCGCATGAGAATGAACCGCCGGAACCGCCGGAACCGCCGGAACCGCCGGAACCCGGGTCCCCAAAAACCGGTGCGGCAGGCCGGATCCGAAATTTTTTCTACCTGGGGAAGCATCAGCGGTCGGCATGGAGCTGTATCCTGATATCCGTCTTCAATTTTTTCGCCATAACTCACATCATGATCATTCACGGCGGCTGGCTTGAAGCTGAATATGCCTTCGGACCTTCGAAGCTCGGTCTGGTGGCCCTCCTGATGGGACTATTCGACTGGGCGGGAAGCATTCTAGTCAGTACCGCCGGGGACCGGATCGGGAAAAAAAGGAGCGTCTTCATCGGAATTACGGGAATGCTGGCCTGCTTTCTCCTGCTGCCCTTCATGAACACCGGCGTCTATCCGGCTGTAGCGGGTCTGCTTCTGCCGAGGTTCTTCTTCGAGTTCGCCACCGTGAGCAACTTCCCCCTCATCAGCGAACAGAATCCCGGGCAGCGGGGCAAGATCCTCTCCTTCAGCGTGGCGGGGGGACTCCTGGGGACCACCGTCGCAGCGAACACCGGTCCGGCGGCGTATCTCAAGCTGGGGGTATGGGGCCTCGGTCCGGTATCGGCGGGGGCGGTTGTGGTTTCGCTGGCCTTGATACTATTATTTGTACAGGAGGAACCTCACCGCATGAGGTAGGATATGCACCGGCATGAAGAGTCTCTCTATAAAAAAATAAAAGCATCCCTTCTGAAAGAGATTGCTGACATGAAGGGCGAAGACAACCGCCTGGAGCCGGAAGAGAAGCTGGCACAACGCTTCGGGACCAGCCGGGCCACGATCCGGGAAGCCCTTTCGGAACTGGTGAAGCAGGGGTACATCACTTCGTGGCAGGGAAGGGGGAACTTCGGCCATCCCCATGCTACCGAGCTGCAGATGAGGTTCGACATTACTTCCGGTTTTTATCAGCTCCTGCAGGGCAGCTGTGAGGAGGTCGAAATCAGCCAGTCGAAGATACGCATCGCCCCGCCCACCGAAGACCTGGTGGAGCGGCTGCCGAAGTGGGCCGAAGAGGACTGTTTCCATTTCGACTGGATATACGGGTGCGGCGGAGAGCCGTTCATCGTCGGCAAGGTGCAGGTCCTCAAATCCCAGATGAAGTACCTGCTCACTCACCGTGAGGATGAGACGTGT
>JBNGED010000492.1:0-1717 GCA_049975605.1 Sediminispirochaetaceae bacterium
AGGAAGCGGATCCCCCGTGAGCGGGCCGGGCCGGTGAGTTCGATGTATGAGCCCCTGCCCTCCTTGTAGTACCCCTCCATCTCGAGGGTCCGGTCGCTGCCGCCGGGTTTTTCCGTGGTGATGCTCATCTCGTAGTAGTATGATGCGGGGGAGAGGACCGATTCGGCCTCTTCGATCAGTTCATCGGCGGTGAGTTCGAGGCTATGAACAGCCGGGACCGCGACGGTCCCGATCAAGAGGACCATGATCATGGTGAAAACTTCCTGTCCAGCCGCGCACCAGCAGTGTCGGCGCGCTTTTTTATATGACTTCATCCTTCTCTTCTCCTTTTCTGATGCTGTCCTCGTGCAGCACCTGCTGCAGGAACTGCAGGTAGGTATTGTATTCTTCCTTCCCCTTCGCGGTGATTGAATAGATGGTCCTGACCGTTTTACCGGAGGTGTCCCGTCTCTTCGCGATATAACCGGCTTCCACGAGCTTCTCGAGGTGGGTGTAGAGGGCCCCGTCGGAACCGCCCACTCTTTTTTTTAAAAAAGCGAAGGAGACCTGATCGTTGGCCAGCGCCAGGGTCAGGATCGACAGGCGGGTCCGCTCGAAGAAAATGTTGTCGAAGCGGGTGTAAAGATCAGCCATTGAACCGCTTTCCCTCCCGCCTGCTCTGGATACCGGCGGCGATGTAAGAGATTCCGATAATGATCCCGGCGGTCATGTTCAGCACAGTCCTGTCCGGCACATCGATGAAGAGCATGACGAAGCCGATCACCAGGATGGTATAGCCGTTGAAAAAGAGGCAGGAGAAGCTCATCAGGCCGTACATGAAGACCGGGAGGGTGCCGGCCATAAGCAGGAGCCCTGCCATGGGAGCGCCGGTATCGATCAGGAAGTAGATAAAAAAGAGCATGGGGATCAATATCCCCAGGAAGGAAGCGTAGTAGCGGTTCATCCGGGTGGAAAAAACAGGCATGGATTCCGTCCTCATCTGGGCGGTCAGGGCTTTGATCTCCGCTATGCTCCCGATGGCCATTCCGGGTATGCCGACGGTGAAAAAAACGGTGCGGCCGTCTATCCCCAGGCTTCGCACCAGATACCACGAGACCAGTGCGGCGGCGATCACGATCAGTCCCCATGCGTAAAATGCCCATGGACGTATAACCGGCCGCTCCTGGTTCTGCTCCAGCAGGGACCGTATGTGGCTGATATCCTCCATGTATTTGTCCAGCGATTCATCCGTCTTGCTCATTCGGCACCTCTTTGCATTGAAAAGTACTTCTAATAACAAAGTACTTTGAAATACAAAGTATGTCAAGAGATTTTATGTATTGCATTTTTTGACTGTTTAGCCGATACTAATGACAAAAATGTTGTGTTATACTCTGTACCGTGTGGAGTTATCGGCGGATGAGGATATCCGGAACCTGCCCGTATTTTATGCGGCGCTATGGGAAAAATTTTTTTATCCTACTCATGAGCTTCGTTTTCCTGCTGCCCGCGGCGGCCCAGGAGAGCGAAACTCCGGCTGAAGCCGGCTCGGAAGCGGCTGCCGCGGCGGCCGGTCCCGCCGTCGAACCCCGTACCATCGCCATCGTTCCGATGATCGCCGAAGAAGCTCCGGGCTACACCGCCCTCGTGCTTACCAAGCTGGTACAGCAGAACTTCGACCGCACCGAAGCCCTCGATTCATCCCTCCTGACCGAAGATGTACTGCCTACGGAAGAGG
>JBNGED010000493.1:0-1536 GCA_049975605.1 Sediminispirochaetaceae bacterium
CCGTTCGAATTCCGAAGCATCATCGAGCTGATAAGAATAGGGTAAAAGAACGCTCCCGCTGTTCAGCTCCGGCGGCCGCGTCGCGGCTGTCGGATGATGCAGCGTCACCGTCCCCCGCCCGTCGATGGAAATAATCACTCCGTAGGGATAACCGGCGGCATTGTACTCCAGCTGCAGCAGATCGTACTCCCGCGCACGGTCCCTGTCTTCCAGCAGCCGCGCCTGCTCCCCTTCAGCACGGTAGATATTGAGCGCCGGTTCCATCCCCTTGATCCTTTCTACCGGTGCGTCGGAACCAGGCTGCAGAGACGGATAAGTCGCCAGGATGCCGACCAGCACCGCAAAAACCGCCGCAGCCGCAATGGGCAGCACGCGCATTGCCGGCAAGTGAGTGCCTGTATGTCTCGGGCGCCGCCGGTCTCCCGCCGCTCTCACTTTTTGCGGCCCTGTCTGCATCTTCCGTTTTGTTTCCACCTCGAATTGCCGGGGCGGTATTCTGCCGAACAGCTCCTCCGCCTCGGTATTGAATTCCTCTTTCATATGTTGACGGGTGATTTCCGGGATATGCTCCAGCTTTGAATGGTCTTCCAGCTCTCCGATGAAGAGCTGTTCAAGATAGAATCTATCCCGTCCGCTTATTTTCCCGCTTTGCATGCGTTATGCCTCCTTCCTTTCAAGTCCCTTCTCCCGCAGCTTGCGCAGCCGTTTACGCACCCCGGAGACCGAATAGCCGGTCTGTTCAGCCGTCTCCTCGAGGGTGAAACCGTCGATATAGTGGAGAAACGCCATGGTGCGGGTCGTCTCGGTCTCTTCCTCGAACAATCGGTCAAGGAAATGCCCGGTCAGGATTCTTTTTTCCCAACCGTCAGTGCGTGCATGGGATTCATACCAGTCATCCCACTGCAGTTCTCTCTTCCGCTTCCTGTCTCTGATGATGTTCAGACACAGGTTGGTAGCGGTGGTATACAACAGGCTCGACGGCGCCCGGCCGTGCAGCCGGTCCCTGCTGCGCAGAATACGCACAAAGGTATCCTGCAGCGCGTCCACTGCCATTTCATCATCCCCAAGCATATAGCGGCACCTTCTATACACCATAGGTCCGTACGTTCTGTAGAATTCTTCGACGTCGATTCGCACATTCAGCATCCTGTTGTTGTATGGTATTAATTGTAACACTTCCGGGAGGGGTATCTGTTACTTAGTGTCCCCGAAACGGTACTTTTTTTCTTCCTGCAGGACAGCCTTTACAGAACTATAACCCTTCAGTCGCTGCGGCGGATGCTGAGTTCGTGTTTTTTATCGATGAAAGGGGTCAAATCAGCGGGGGCGGCCGATTATTTCGACTGGTGGGGTCCGGCTGCGGGGCGAAAAGGATCAGCCGCCGCCGTGCTGATACGACTTCACCGCTTTATAGGGCGTATCCCAGTCCTTGTACCAGCCGACCAAACGGGGCCCGTTCTCCTCCATAATCACCGTGTCGTAGGACCGCACCAATTCTCCCTCCGGCCCCTTCACCGTGGGGGTCAGAACCAGTAC
>JBNGED010000494.1:0-1590 GCA_049975605.1 Sediminispirochaetaceae bacterium
AACTCGATATGTTCTGCGTCGCCGCTCCCGTCTACGATTACCGCAGGACCGTCATTGCCGCGGTGAGCACCTCATGGGACGTAAACTATCACAAGGATGCCGACAAAGAGCGGAACATCAAGCTCATCACCGAGACGGCCCTCAACGTCTCCATCCGAATGGGGTACCGGCCGACGGGGATGAATACTGATCCTCCTGTGATGTGATTCCTTCCGGGCGTGGTGTCAGCGTCCGGTTTTTTTTTAAAAAACCTTCCTACCCGTGTAACCTCCCGCCGCTGCAGCCCTCTAAGAGGGCGAGAAACAAACAACAGAGAGGAGAAAGATATGGATTATCGAAAACTCACCGCCCCCTGCGGGATCGACTGCTTCAACTGCGAGCTGTTCGAAGACAACATCACCGAGGAGATGCAGCGGTTCCTGGCCCAGTACAGGAAGGTGGACCCCTCCACCATCAGGTGTCACGGCTGTCGTGTCAGCGGCTGTCTGGTAATTCCCGGCGAATGCCCAACGAAACAGTGCGCCGCCGCCAAAGGAGTTGAGTTCTGTCACCAGTGCGACGAGTTCCCCTGCACCAGACTGCAACCGTGCCTCGACGGCGGCGACCGTTATCCGCAGAACTTCAAGCTCTTCAACCTGTGCCGGATTAAAAAGGTGGGTCTGGAAAAATGGGCGGAGGAGGAGTCCGCGGCTATCAGAGCGCGCTACAAGACCGGCAAGCTCCAGGTCGGCGGAGGGCCGGTTCTGCCGGAATAGCAGCCATCGGCCGGCTATGAGCCTTCAGTGTCCGGTGCTCGGCGTCCGTCACCGAGCGCCGCGCCTTGAACGCCAGTCGCACGGCGCTCAGTATCTGAGCAGCTTGAGCTCCCCTTCGTCGGCCAGCTCCTTTATCCTCGAAATGAAGTCGGGAAAGGAGGGCGGCAGGACCTGCGTGTTGTAGAGCTCCTCGATATTCAGGATGGTCCGGAGCTCCCGGCTGTACTCCTCCACGGCGGCCTTTTTCCGGTTCCGGATGGTCTCGATCTCCTGCATCGTGGCCGCCTGCCCGGTCTGCTGAAGATACCCGGCGAAGGAGCAGCAATTGCAGGGCGCGTCCGGATTGATGAGGGAACAGCGCCCTTCGATCTGTTCCTTCATGGTCTGTCGGGCGCGGTGCAGGTTGGTCTTGACCGCCTCACGGCTGATACCGAGAATATCGGCCGTTTCCTCCACGGTACATTTGAGGATACATCTGAGAGTAAACACCGCCCGGTACTTTGAAGGCAGACAGTTCATGAACATCTGCAGGCAGTTCTCCTTCATCAGCTGAGCGAGCACCTCATCTTCAACCTTGGGGAATTTGTTGATATACGCGTACACCTCGTCCTGGGAAATATCGTTGGCTTCCGAATACTCCACCACCGGAAGTTTATACACTTTCCGGGTGTAGTCCTTGGCCGCGTTCCACACGATCCGGTAGAGCCAGGTGTACACCGAACTGTCCCCCCTGAACTCGTCGAAAGCCCGGTAGGCGTTCAGGAACGAGGTCTGCAGCACGTCCTCGGCGTCCTCCTTCTTCCCGGTAAGCCGAAAGGCGAGGGTGTAGAGCTTC
>JBNGED010000495.1:0-2335 GCA_049975605.1 Sediminispirochaetaceae bacterium
ATAAACAGATTCGTGACCTCGAGGCTACCATAAATGCAGTCGATTGTGATGCGGTGGTTATCGCCACGCCTATTGATCTCAACCGTATCGTCAAGATCAACAAGCCGACCACCCGGGTGAACTACGAACTCGACAAGAAGGCGGTTGCACAACTGGCGGAGATTCTGCGTAAGAAATTTCAGTAGTTTATTTTCGAAGAAAAAATTGAGCCGCCGGGATTTATGCTCCGGCGGCTTTTTTTTACCATCCCTCAGGTGTGAAACATCTGAACACCGTTCTAACGGATCTTCTCGGGAGCGAAACCCGGTATCCGCAATTTTTCATCCACCATATCGGATATCTTCGATAGAAGAAATGTAAAGAAGACGTAGATGAAAGCGACGATGAGGTAGGTCTCCATGTACCGCGCATGGGTCGAGGCCAGTTCCTTGGCCTGGGTCATGAGCTCCGGAGCCTGAATAACGAAACCGAGGGACGTGTATTTGAGCAGATATATCAGCTCGTTGGACAGCGCCGGGATCGAAAAACGAAGCCCCTGCGGAAGAAGGATCGTAATGACCGTCTCCCACCGCGACATACCCAGGGACTGGGATGCTTCTATCTGCTCATACGATATTGCCTTGAACCCGCCCTTCATGTATTCGATCTGATAGGCCGCGCTGTTCAATATAAAGCCGAGAAAAGCCGCGAAATAGGGCGTCACGGTGATACCGAGGGGCAGCAGGAACTTGGGGAACCCGTAATAGATTATGTAGAGCTGAACCAGCAGAGGAGTCCCCCTCACCAGTTCCACATACCCGGTGACTACCTTTTTCCAGAATCCATGGGTGTACAGATTGATCAGGCAGAGAGGAACCGCCATAAAAAACCCGACGATCATACCGACGAATGTAAACAGAAGCGTGAAAACGAGTCCCCTGCCGAGAACCGGCGCTATGGTAATAAAATAATCCAACAGTTCCATAAATTCTACCCGCCGTACAGCTCAGTGATCTTGTGGAGAAACTCCCGGGTACGTTCTTTCTTCGCGCTCCTCAGGATCATCTCCGGATCACCCTCTTCGACAATGTGCCCATCTTCCATGAATATCATTCGATGACCGACACTGCGGGCAAAACCGATCTCATGGCTTACGACCACCATCGTCATACCCGCCTTTGCGAGGTCCTTCATAACGTTGAGCACTTCGCCCGTCAGTTCAGGATCCAGCGCCGAAGTAGGTTCATCGAACAGCATGATCTGCGGATCCATCGCCAGAGCCCGGGCGATACCGACACGCTGCTGCTGTCCCCCCGACAGTTCCGCTGGAAATTTTTCCATATGGTCCCTGAGGCCTACCCGTTCGAGTTCTTCAATCGCCTTTTTCCGCGCAGCCTCCCTGGACATCTTCTTCACCTTGTAGAGTCCGACTTCCACATTACCGAGTGCTGTGAGGTGATTGAAAAGGGCAAAATGCTGAAAAACAAAACCGATATCCTGTCGGACATGGTTGATATTCGTATTCTTGTCGGTAATCTCACGATCACCGAGCCATACCCTGCCCTCATTCGGCGGAGTAAGCTGATTGATGCACCGCAGGAGGGTACTCTTGCCGGTGCCGCTCGGACCGATGATCACCACGACTTCACCGCGTTTGACCTCAAATGAAATCCCGTCGAGGACTCTGTTTGTCCCGAATTCCTTCACAACATCCTTTACTTTCAGTACCGTATCGTTTTCCATAGCCTTACCTTCTTTCAAGTTCAAAACCGGGGATCTTCAGCTTGTCATCCAGCATGAAAAAGAGCTTGTTTGAGAGCCAGAACAGCAGATAGTAGAGCAGTGAAACTGGTATAAGGACCTCAAAAAAGACCTTGCCCATCGCCGAATCAATAATCCCCCGCGCCTGCGTAAGCATCTCCGGAATAGCCACCAGATAGGTAATCGGAGAATCCTTCAGGACAATGGTCGCTTCATTCGTCAACCCGGGGATCGACAGACGCAGAGCCTGAATGAAGACAATATTGATGATTGCCTGCCACTTCGTCATACCGAGGGACCTCGCGGCATTGTACTGATCGCGGCTTATCGATTGGATCGTACTTCTGAAAATGAGCGACTGATAAGCGCTGCTCGTAATTCCCAGGGCCAGAACGGCAGCGGGAAATGGGGGTATGGCGATCTGAAACGCCGGGTTGCCGAACACCTCCCCTATGTGCCGCAGACCGAAATAGAAGATGAACAGGGTTACGATGTGAGGAGTTCCTCGAAAGAATCCTTCGTAGAGCTGAATAAGGAAACGGACTGGACGGCTTCCGTATGTCCGTCCTATAGAAAGGGGTACACCCAGCAAGAA
>JBNGED010000496.1:0-1136 GCA_049975605.1 Sediminispirochaetaceae bacterium
AGGCTCGGCTCGCCGACGTTTTCCGCGCTGAAAATAAAATCCTTGCTGTTCTGAAGGTACTGGATGTCCCTGAACTCTATTCCTCCGCCGGTATCGGAGTTCCGCCGATCGAAGACCCATCTGTGGTCCGAAAGTGATATCTGAACAGTCTCTCCAACCGCCGCGAGAATCATATCATCGTAGGGTTCAGACTGCTCTTCTGCCGTTGGTGGTCCTGCTTTCACGGTCTGTGCCCCCGAGGATTGTGCGCTGGAGGTCTGTGAGCGGGTGCTGCCCGCTGATGAAGTGATCGCAGCGGCTGTACGCGGCGTTGAATCAGACGCGTCCGGCTGCCGGTCCCGGGCCGCGGGAGCAGTCCGGTTTTCGGTATCCGCAGCCTGCGTGTCCTGTCCGTCAGGGCTCTCAGCCTCATCGACAGCCATAGCCGCATCCCCGGCTGCAGCTTCGTATTGGCGGACCGGACGAGGGAGGGTCTGCACAACGAGCCGGGTCCCGCCGGTAACGGGATCCATACGGGGCATGACGTTTTGAAGTATAGCCTCATCGGACAATGCGTCCGCTTCGATTCGTTCTTCGGCCAGTGGTTTACCTTGTTCTTCGACCTGCGGTTCGGCCTCACCTCCGGCTATCAGCTGCTCCTGGCTGTCCCGAGCGGTCTCCCCCGGCCCGCCTGCGCCGTGAGTACCGCCTGCACCGTTAGTACCCCCTGCGCCGGGACCGCCCGAACTCGCGCATGATGCGAGGATGAGAACGATGAGCCAGCACGAAAAAAGGATCGTATTCACCTTCATTATGGAACGTCCTCGAAAAAGCGGGCAATCTCGAGATCGCTCTGCTTCTCCAGTTCCTCCTGCACGAGTTCCTCCGGGTCAATCCAGTAGGGTTCGGTCATCTCCTGCGTCCATCTCTCATATACGGGCCGGAATGGCCTCCACTGCCTGTCGTACAGGCGGGTATACTCATCGGGAATCCGAATCTTCTGTACCACATCTTGAGAAGGATCCAGAAACGATTCCATGCCGGTGGAAGATTCCTTCCGTACGAGTTCAGTCTCCTGCCCACTGGATGAGCGGGGTCTGTTTCTCACGGTCATCACCACCAGAGTAACCGCGAGGGCGATAATCGTCAGAATAGCC
>JBNGED010000496.1:1146-2319 GCA_049975605.1 Sediminispirochaetaceae bacterium
CTATCAGCACGTATATCCTAAGTTCTCTCCCCGTAAGAAAGGCCATCAGCTACCTCTTCCATAGTATCTTCCCGTTCAACCACATCGCCGTTGTTGGCGAGGCGGACCGTAACAATTTTGGAAATCCCGGATTCCTGCATGGTAACACCTAGGAGCGTCTGGGTCCCCGCAACCGTTTTTTTATTGTGAGTGATAACGACGAACTGACTCTTTTTACCGAATTCGATCAGAAGATTGATGAATCTCCCTACATTGGCCTCATCGAGGGCGGCGTCGATCTCATCGAGAATACAAAATGGGGACGGCTTCACCATGTAGGTTGCAAAAAGCAGCGCAACTGCAGTCAGTGAACGTTCGCCTCCGGATAGGAGAGCGATATTTTCTAAACTCTTGCCGGGAGGCTGGGCAAATATCTCTATCCCCGATTCGAGAACGTTGTCCGGTTCGGTGAGCTTCAGCTCCCCCCTTCCGCCGCCGAAGAGACGCCGAAACAGGGAATGGAAGTTCTTCCGTATCTGGTCGTAGGTCTCGAGAAAGAGCTCCGTCGATTCGGTACGGATCTCCCTGGTGATTTTTTTCAGATCATCCCGGGCATGGTACAGATCTTCGAGCTGGGTGTTAAGGAAGTCGAAACGCTCCTTGACCTCGGCAAACTCTTCCGGGGCCATCAGGTTCACCTGCCCGAGGTCCTTGAGCTTCTGTTTCTCTTCCTGAAGACCCTGTCGGAGGTCCTGCGGCGAGGTTCCGATATCGAACATTCGTGTCTCATACTCTGTGAGTTCACGTCCGTGCCGATCGAAAAAGTTCGCGTACATCGACTTTATTTCCGTCTGCAGAGAGGCGACATCCATCTGGAGTCTTTCGAGCTGGTCCTGGACCTTCCCGAGCCCGTCCATCTTCTTCCTGAGGTCCGCTTCCCTGTCGGAAAGGTCCCGATTGTGTTTGGAAATACCGGTCTCGAGTTCCTTCAACTGCCCCTGCAGCACATTCTTACGGCTGACGAATTCATCCTGCTGCTTCTGCAGCTCCATCGTCTTCCGTTCGATCTCCGTTATCCGCCGGCGGTTGGATTCGATGCTGTGACGGTTCTCCTCCAGGGCTTCCTGGTGCTCACTGATCTGCCGTTTCAGCTCTTCCTGTACATCCTGCAGGGCCTTCATCTGGGTGTGGAGC
>JBNGED010000497.1:0-1746 GCA_049975605.1 Sediminispirochaetaceae bacterium
AAACAGTTCAGCACCTTCGATCTGCGGGAATTGGCCCCCTGTGAAGGCAGCCACTTCATTACCGCCTTCGAAGGCGAGGACCGCTATTACATCACCTGTACCGAGAACGCGACCACCGGATGGCGCCTGATCATCGCGCTGCCCTACGGGGAGGTGATGGCCCAGGCCACGGAGAACATCAAGTTCGTCATCTTCATCGACGTCCTGCTGATGCTCCTTCTGTCTGTGGTCATCGGCTTCCTGAGCAATATAATCATCATACATCCCCTCGAAGTGACGGTCGGCGTCATGCGCCGTCTCGAACAGGGCGAGAGCGACGCCAGGGTGGAGATCAACCGCTCGGACGAGTTCGGTATCCTGGCCCAGCAGTTCAACCGGCTGATCGAGATAGTAAACGACTACCGTCTGAGCCTGGAGGAGAAGGTCCGCATCAGAACGGAGGAGAACGCCGTCCTGCAGCAGGAGAATGTCCGTCTGCGGATCATCGAGGAGAAGGAGAGGATCTACGGGTATCTCCACGACTCTCTCGGAGCCAGGCTCACCAATATTTTCATCTCCAACAATGTAGCCCAGTCCGCCGCGGATAATGATCCGGCAGTCCTCCAGGAGATGCTCCAGAAGATAGAAAACAACACTCAGATGGCTATCGAGGACCTGAAGGAGATCCTCTTCAGCTCACAGGTCGAGACCCGCAAGATGATCGATTTCCCCAAGCTGCTGAAACACAACATCAGCGAGCGGCTGCAGCTGAAGGAGATCTCCTTCGTCTACTCGATCACCCGACCGGAGGAGTTCTCCGAACTGGGCCGGGACGCCCGTTTCGAAATAGAAAAAATACTCCAGGAGCTGGTCAGCAACGTGCTCAAGCACTCCCAGGCGGACAGGGTGGATCTTTCCATGGACCTGAACGACGGGCAGGTGGAGATATCCTTTGCAGACAACGGGGTCGGCTTCGACATGGAAGCCACCATTCCCGACGGCAGTTCGCGCTTCGGCCTGCACAACATGCAACACAGGGTGGAGAACCTGGGCGGGTCCTTCGATCTCCAATCGCAGCGTGGGGGGGGCGTACAGGTTAAAATCGAGCTGCCGATTATGCTGAAAGAGAGGGATGAAACGTGATCCGGATCATGATCTGCGAAGATGTGAAGGACGTGCGGGAGGGCTTCCGCTACCTTCTCAATATGGATAGTGAAATCAAGGTAGCGGCGGCTTACGCCTCCGCCGAGGAGCTCCTGCAGGGAATGGCCCGGCTCGGGGCCCCCGATATTGTGCTTATGGACATCGAGCTGCCGGGGATGTCCGGTATCGAAGCCACTTCCAGGGTGAAGGAACTGTATCCGGAAGCCGCCGTGCTGATCCTGACGATCTTCGAGGAGGAGGAAAAAATCCTGCATGCCATCCAGGCAGGGGCGACCGGATACATTCTGAAGAACACGAAGCCGGGGGAGCTTATCGCCCAGATCAAGACCCTCTACCAGGGCGGTTCGCCCATCAGTCCCAATGTCGCCCGGGTCCTTCTCCAGGAGTTCCAGCGCGATTACAGCACGAGAAGCCATGGAGACTTCAACCTGACCGCCCGCGAGAAGGAGATCGTCTGCGGGATCGTCGACGGTCTGACCTACCGCCAGATAGCCGAACAGTACAACATCTCGGGGGCCACGGTGAAGAAGCACATCCTCCACATCTACCGGAAGCTGAACGTTCGTTCCAAGGTCGAATTCATGAAAAAAGTGATGGACTCCG
>JBNGED010000498.1:0-1882 GCA_049975605.1 Sediminispirochaetaceae bacterium
TGTAAGAAGATTTTTGACCGGCCCGAGGCGGGGGCGGACCTGGCCCGGAATGTGTTGCCCGGTGCTTATCTGGAACGCATCGATCTGAGCAGCGCCCGGATCGAGAAGGGCAGCTTCATCGACAGGGAGCTGAGAATCCATGCCAGCGATCTCCTGCTGCGGTTCGATCGGAAGGACACAGGCGATCCTCTATTCATCTATGTACTCGTGGACCACAAGTCCGAACCGGACAGATGGGCATCGCTGCAGCTGCTCCGCTATGTTATGAAGCTGTATCAGAACCTGCTGAAGCAGCGGCCGGCGCCTGCAAGACTGCCTGAAGTGGTGCCGGTGGTCCTCTATCACGGCCTTCGCCCATGGACATTTCCCCTGCAGCTGTCGGAACTCATCATCTCCTTAAGCTCCGAGCATGTGCCGAAGTTTTTACCGATCCTGTATGATCTGAACCGAATCGAGGACGAGGACCTCGTTGGAGCTGTACAAACCGTTGTGGGGCTGTTATCTTTAAAGTACATCAAGCGTCGATTTACCGTTGAAATAATCCGGTTCCTGCTGCGCGAGATGCGCCGGCTGCCGGAGAACAGCAGTCTCCTGAAGGAGTTCTATACTGCGTTGCTGGAGTTCAAGGAGGAAGAGGAGATACAGCTCTTCCTCGCCACTGCACGTCAGATGAGGTACCGGGAGAAGGAGGAGGATCTTATGAGTTACGCCCAGCAGTTGAGGACTGAAGGCCGTGAGGAAGGAATAAAAGAAGGAAGAGAAGAGGGATTGAAAGAGGGCCTCAAGCGTCTGTTGGGGAAAAAATTCGGACTGACTCCCGAAGAATCTCTCATAATAGATTCCGCCGTGGATATCCATGCCGTCGAAGCCGCCATAGATATTCTGTTAACTGCAGTTAGCAAAGAAGATGTGCTGGAAAAACTCCAGGATCGGTAACTACTATCGCACCAAAAGAGAACGAGCGGGCGCGGTGGTAATAGTCTCCGAAAACGCCGGCGCCCGCCCGAACCCCACTTCATAAAAATCTACGGTTCCAGCCGGTACAGTCCTCCGTTAGAGGCATCGGTGAGGAGCCATATATGTCCATCCGGGCCCTGCCGCACATCCCGGATCCGGCCGATCTCATCGCTGAGCAGGATTTCCTGTGCAATTACTTGCTCTCCGCTGAGTTCGAGGCGGCGGAGGTGTTTGCCGGCGAGGGCGCCGACGAAGAGGTCCCCTTTCCACTCCGGGAAAAGATCGCCGGTGTAGAAGCTCATGCCCGAGGGGGCGATGGAGGGGGTCCAGTGGATAAGCGGGGGTTCGATGCCGGGGACTTCGGTGCCGATGCCGATGGAGCCGCCCCGGTACTCTTCACCGAAGCTGACTGTAGGCCAGCCGTAGTTGGCTCCGGGCTTGACGATGTTGACTTCGTCGCCGCCCCGCGGTCCGTGTTCGTGCTGCCAGATCCGGCCGGTCTCCGGATGGACGGCCATCCCCTGGGCGTTGCGGTGGCCGTAGGAGTAGATCTCCGGAAGAGCTCCCCGCCGGTCTGCGAATGGATTGTCGTCCGGGATGCTGCCGTCGTCGTTGAACCTGAGGGTGGAACCGGCGGCATCGTCAAGGCGCTGGGCCCGGGTTCTGTCACCCCTGTCGCCGATGCTCATGTAGAGGCTGCCGTCCGGGGCGAACACGATCCGCGAACCGAAATGAACCCGGGTGCCGGTAAAACGGGGCAGGCGGTACAGCTCTTCACCGCCGCGCAAGCTTGTGCCCTCGAGTCTGGCCCGGTACAAGGCTGTCGCCGAACCCCCGGATTCCGAGACAGAATAGGTGAAGTAAACCAACCTGTTTTTTTCAAAATCAGGATGGACGGCGATGTCCAGAAGTCCTCCCTGTCCGG
>JBNGED010000499.1:0-1754 GCA_049975605.1 Sediminispirochaetaceae bacterium
CTCCATGTGGGTCATGGAGGCGATCTCCTCGATCTCGGGGTCTTCCGCCTTGTCGCTCATGAGCTCCTTGCGCGCCTTGTCGATCTGGACCAGTTCATTGGCCCTGTTCAGAGGCAGACGGATCATCCGCGCCTTCTCGCTGATGGCCTTGAGTATGGCCTGCCGGATCCACCAGACGGCGTAACTGATGAAGTGGAATCCTTTGTCCACATCGAAACGCTCGATCGCGTTCATGAGACCGATATTGCCTTCGTTGATAAGGTCCTCCAGCGGAAGCCCCTGGTTCTGATATTTCTTGGCAACATTGACTACGAAGCGCAGGTTTGACTTCACCAGCATGTCTTTAGCGGCCTTGTCACCCTTGGCAGCCAGACGGGCATATTTGTCTTCTTCCTCTCTCGTTAGAAGGGGAATTCTATTGATTTCCTTGAGGTATATAGAAATAATATTTTCATCTTCGGATTTGGCACTTGATGTGTTAATACGTCTGTTCTTGATTTTTGCATCCATTTGTTGCCTCCTACTATAAAGGATGCAACATTCATGCCAACAATTCTTTCAAATAATTAATTTGCTAATTCACTTATGCATAATAATTTATGTACACCCAGACTTTTCCCGATCACATATTCGTTCTGTATGTTGGGTCAAAATAACTCAGTTATCAAATCGAGGCCCGAAAACAACGTAAAAATGGCCCACTCGGGATCTCGACTAGGAATTCAGTGTATCAGTACCCTTTCGGCATCCCTGTATGGGTACGATATTGGTGAATTCAGGATAGGCGGTGCCGCAGAATATGGAATTGAAGTCTATACCGACTTCGGCAAACAGCTGCATCCGTTCGACCTTATTCAGCCCCGCAAGCAATCCCGAAGAACGCAGCTCTTCCCAGTAAATATAGATGATATGCGTAACCTTTCTCCGCTCTTCATCCGAGTAGAAGGCCGCCTGTTGTTTGAACTCAAAATAGCATGCAAGCTGCATAGTTTTGAACAGGTGCCACTCGTACTCTTCACCGGTACTCCGCTGCCGCAGCATGAAGGAAGCCGGGCTTTCAGGCCGGAGAGACACTGCCGAGTGCCAGCATTCCTCGGCACTGTCGGTGTGGCCGAGCTTACTGAGAGCGATACCGCAAAGGTAGAGAATGGAAGCCAAATTGTATGACTCCTCCACGGGACAATGATGCAGTGCCTTTTCAAAACATCCGACGGCCGAGCGGGGATCATGTTGCGAAAGGAAAGCTTTGCCCCGCTTCAAATAAAGTCTCCATGACTGATGCATTATGAATATCCTTTTTTCTTCACTGACTACAAAATACAAAAAAATCTCTTTACCGGCAAGATTACTTTTTTTTTGTTTTCTCCTTGACCCGAAAAATGTTCATGCGTATATTTTTATTAAAGTTTCTACAATTGTGATGAAAAACAAAATTTACATTAAACACAATTTCAGGAGGAAGGTATGAAGATAAAACCGCTTGGTGATCGTGTGCTCGTGAAGCCCGAAGAAGTAGAGGAAAAGACTGCCGGAGGTATTTTCATACCGCAGACGGCCCAGGAAAAGACTCAATCCGGCGTTGTTGTAGCGGTAGGCGAGGACGAGACGATCACGGTGAAGACAGGTCAGAAGGTCATGTACGATAAGTACGCTAATACTGCCGTTAACATGGACAATGTTGATTACCTGCTTGTTCATTATTCGGATATCCTGGCCATCATCGAGTAGTATGCCACGGATAGTGAACTGATGTG
>JBNGED010000500.1:0-2151 GCA_049975605.1 Sediminispirochaetaceae bacterium
GGATCGTCTCGGCGGTCTTCAGGTATCTTTTCCTGGTAAAGCTGCCGTAGAGAAGGAGTACTGAAATATGAACGGATTTTTGATGTTCCTTGACGGACTGAAACAGTATATGAACTTCTGGTCGATCTTCAACGTGCTGTGGGCGACACAGCTCGGTATCATCGTCGGTATGCTGCCGGGGCTGACGGCCACCATGGGGATCGCCCTTCTCACGACCCTCACCTTCAAAATGCCTGCGGCCGATGCGGTGCTGATTCTGATATGCATGTACGTGGGCGCCATCTACGGGGGCAGCCGGAGCGCGATCCTGCTGAATATACCCGGGACGCCTGCCAATGCCGCCACAGCGATGGACGGACATCCTCTGGCACGGGCGGGATTCGCCGGCAGCGCCATCGGGATCGGGACCACCGGTTCCTTTCTCGGTTCGATCATCGGGCTTATTTTTCTGGCGGTGTTCACCCCCCTGATCGGCAACTTCGCACTCAACTTCCAGTCCTTCGAATTTTTCGCCCTGGCAATCTTCGGGGTGGTCATCAGCGGCAACCTGACTGCTCCCAAAGATCCGCTTAAAGGGTGGATCTCAGGATTCCTGGGACTCTTTGTAGCAATGATCGGGATGGAAGGGATCCACGCGCATGTACGCTTCGCCTTCGGCAGCGTGGATCTCTCGGGCGGCATCGACCTGATTCCCGCCATGGTGGGGGTCTTCGGTTTTTCCGAGATCATCTCGGTCATGAAAAATCAGAAGCTCGAGGTGGTGCAGACCGAGATCAACCGGGTCATTCCGAGGGTGAAGGATGTTGCCAAACACTGGAAGACGATCATCCGCTCCGGCGTGATCGGGACCTTCATCGGGGCCATCCCCGGCGTCGGCGAGGATATCGCCGCCTGGGTCTCCTATGATTTTGCAAAAAATGCAAGCAAGGAGCCGGAAAAGTACGGGAAAGGCAGCTACGAGGGACTTATAGCGGCGGAGACTGCCAACAACGCCGCCTGCGGCGGGACCATCATTCCGGTCCTCTCCCTGGCGATCCCCGGTTCGGCCCCCGCGGCGGTCCTCCTGGCGGCCATGTTCATACACAATGTCCGGCCCGGTCCCCTCATCATGATCGAGTCGCCGGAATTCGTCTACCAGACCGTGGCGATGGTCTTCATGGCCACAATCGGCATGTACATCCTGGGGCTCTCCATGGTGAAGTGGCTGGTGAAGGTCCTTGCGGTGCCCCGGGAAAAGCTTATGCCCATCGTTTTCGTCCTCTGCGTGATCGGGGCCTACGCGATCCACTCCCGGATCTTCGAGATCGGTGTGATGGTGGTCTTCGGCCTGATCGGCTTCATCATGAAGGAGATGGACTATCCGGTGGCGCCGATGGTGCTCGGCATCATACTCGGCGATATCCTGGATAAAAATCTCCGGCGGGCCCTCGTGCTCAGCGAAGGCAATCTCCTGCCTCTGGTTACCCGGCCCATCAGCCTGGTGATCGTACTGCTGACGGTCCTCACGCTTGTCAGCAAGATGCCCTGGTTCCGATCCATGATGCGGCAGATTAAACAGGGGCTGAAGGGGATCGTGAAAAAATCGTCGTAGCCGACGGTATTGCGTACAGCGCGGGGTGAGCGTACGCCGCGCCCTCAGACGGGCTTCATGCCGCGGCTCATTGCCCCGGTTTGTCCGATAGATAAGCGCGGTGCCACAACGAAAGGAGCAAACTATGGCAAAAAAATCAATACGGGCGGGAATCGTCGGATCCGGATTCGCCGCCTCTTTTCACGTTGAAGCGGTGCGGAGGGTGTACGGCGTGGAAGCGGAACTGCACGGGATTTTTTCCCCCAACCCGCAGCACCGGGACGCCTTCGCGCGGAAGAACGAGATCAGGGCGGCGGAAAGCCTGGAGGAGCTGATCGACCGGAGCGACGTGGTCCACATCTGCGTGCCCCCTGCGGCACACGAACCGGTGGCGGTGCAGGCCCTGGAAGCGGATAGAACCGTGATAGTCGAGAAGCCCTTCACCGGCTATTTCGGGGACGGTTCGTCGGACTTCAGCGGCGATGGTTTTCCCCGGGAGCAGGGGCTGAAGTAGGCCATGAGCAGCGTCGGCCGCCTCCTCGCGGCGGAAAAAAAGAGCCGCGGGCGGATCTTCTACGCGG
>JBNGED010000501.1:0-1516 GCA_049975605.1 Sediminispirochaetaceae bacterium
GACAGAGTGTCTTCCCGAACAATTCACTCCTTTTGATTTTGCTCTTCAGCCATTCTCCGTTCTCCATTCCCAGGTGGGCCTGTACGATATAGTTCGGGATACTGAGCATCAGGGCAAATGTCAGTTCCGCAACCGACACCGAAGATGCCTTGGGAGTATTGCGTACGATAATGCCTTTTTTCTGCGCGTACTCGACATCGATATTATCGATACCGACCCCCCCCGGATAATCAGTTTAACCTGTGATGCTTCGTCAATGAAGCTTTTATCACAGGTTGTTTTACTCCGAACCAGCACAACATGCGCCTCCCCCAGCCTGCTCTTGTCGACTGTTACGTCCCCGAGCTTCGAGAGTTTGTTCGGTAATGATGCATCAAAAGGGTCTGAAATGAGAATAAGCATAGGACCTCCCCTACTTTTGTTAGGACTATACTACTTAATAGTGGTACGGGTGTCAAACGCTGCAATTTAACTTTTCAGTAATATTTTATACATATTATTAGCTTTCGCTAAATCATATCCCAGGTAAAATAATAAATATTATTATTTTAATATACTATTACCGTAATACAAGAAAAGCCGGCACATGCCGGCTTTTCCTGTACACTTTCTAGTAGTTCTTCATCGACTGAAGCTTTCTCAGCTTCTTCATCTGCTTGCGCTCGAGGGCCTTCTTCTTACGGTTCTTGATCGTAGAGGGCTTCTCGAAGTATTCCCGCTTCTTCCATTCACGGATAATTCCCTCTTTTTCTACCATTCGTTTGAATCGTTTGAGCGCTTTTTCCAGCGGTTCACTGTCATCTACGCGAATATAGGCGATGTTCATCACCCCCTTTCGGTCATAATCTTCATTCACCAATACCGGTGGCGTGTATTGTGTCAGGTATAACGACTTGTGTCAATGGTTTCGGGTCCACTGCCACACCGTTCACCCGCACCTCCCAGTGCAGATGCGGGCCCGTTGCGAGTCCGCTCATCCCGACAGTTCCGATCACCTGTGCCTGTTCAACCAATTCTCCCGTCTCCACTTGAATACTGTCAAGATGGAAGTAGATGCTGTAGACACCCGGCAAATGTTCGAGTACTACACTCATACCGGAAATAATTCTGTCTTTTGCAAGTACGACCATGCCTGGGGCCGCCGCGTATACCTCGACCCCTTCTCTGGCCGCCATATCGATACCGGTATGGATTGCCCGGCTGCTTTTGTCATTACTGTACTGAAAAAGCCTCCTGTCACCGTATTCGGAGCTTACCCGGAAATAGTCCAACGTATCGAACCTGATCGGCGAAATAAAGGAAAGATCTCCGAATACAGATTCGGGATTGAAGAGCGCATATAGGGCCTGTATCTCCAGGGCTTCCTCCCTTTTCCGGTCTTCCTCGGTCGTACGCAGTAGTGTCAATTCACTGTTCAGATTGATATGCTCTTCCCTGAACAGCTTCGGGAGGACGGTGAAATCGATCTGTTTACGTTGACTATTTTCACCCCCATATGCCCGCAATTTATACATAC
>JBNGED010000502.1:0-2169 GCA_049975605.1 Sediminispirochaetaceae bacterium
ACCTCCTGCCGGGCGGCGGTATATGGATGAACACCCAGCGGCCGGAGTGGAACGATGCCAACAATGCCCTCGTTGGATGGGGTCTCTCCATGGTGACCGTGTGCTATCTTCGCCGGTATCTCGTGTTTCTGCTCTCGGTTCTTTCGGATACAGGTCCGGCAGAGACGGTCCCGCTTACCAGTACGACCGCGGATTTCCTGGCTTCGATCTCGGATATCCTCGCGCGGTTCAGAAGTTCGTTGGCCTGCGCAGATGATCGGGAACGTTCGGCGTTTCTGGAGGCCTGCGGTCTGGCCGGAGAGCGCCACCGTGAAGCTGTGTATTCCGGGGAATTCGGGCTCGAACAAACTTCCGTTCCGATCACGAAAATTCGGGAGACCTTCTCTCTCTGCATTGAATATCTCGATCGAACGATTCGCGATAACAGACGGAAAGACGGGCTCTATCATTCCTACAACATCATGATTCCCTGCGAAGGCGGAATCCGAATCGGACGGCTGGACGAAATGCTGGAAGGCCAGGTTGCGGTGCTCTCTTCGGGGCTTCTTTCAGCCGCGGAAGCCGATGAATTGCTGTACGCCCTGCGGCACAGCCGTCTGTACCGTGATGATCAGAGAAGCTACATGCTGTATCCGGACAAAGACCTGCCGCGTTTCCTGGAAAAAAACCTGATTCCTGCGGAAGCGGTGCTGCGATCGCCGTTTCTGCAGCGGGAAGCCGGCAACAAGAGTGACGCTATTATCAAACGGGACCAGGACGGCGGGTACTATTTCAACAGCTCCTTCAGGAATTCCCGTTTTCTCGCGGAAGCCCTTGATGAAGCAGCTTCGGAACAAGGCATGGTCCTCTCTACGGAGGAACGCGCATATATAGTGAATCTGTACGAGGAGGTTTTTTCTCACAAGACCTTCACGGGACGTTCCGGAACTTTCTTCAAATACGAGGGGCTCGGATCCATCTACTGGCACATGGTTTCGAAGCTGCTGGTTGCAGTCCAGGAGAATTATTTCCTTGCTGCGGAAGATGGAGCTCCCCGGCAGCTCCTGGACTCCCTTGCAGGGTATTATCACCATGTCCGGGAAGGTCTGGGCATCCACAAGACTTCCGCGGAATACGGCGCTTTCCCGGTCGATCCGTATTCACATACGCCGGGCTTTGCCGGCGTTCAGCAGCCTGGAATGACCGGCCAGGTAAAGGAAGATATCATTGCCCGCTACGGCGAGCTCGGTGTCGGTGTTCTTGATGGGAAGATCCGGTTTAAGCCGCGGCTTCTTCAGCCGCACGAGTTTTTGTCGGAAGAGACGATTCTTACGTATATGGACCTGTCGGGAAAATGGAGCGAGCTTCGAATCCCCGCGAAGGCTTTGGCCTTCACCTGCTGCTCGGTGCCCGTGCTGTATCGTCTGGCGGATGAAGCACGGGTGCATGTCTTCCTGTCCGATGATACTATCAGAGCTTTTGAAGGAAGCGAAGCGGATCATGAACTGAGTTCAGAGCTTTTTTACCGAACAGGCCGCATTCAAAGGATCGAAGTCGATGTCGTGCTTTGATTTGAAAAAAATATCCGAGGTTCCGTACATATTTTTCTTGACAGAAGGAAATTCGTGTACCATAATGGTACCAACAAAATAATAAAATGTAGGTACATCTACAACAAGGAGACCGATATGAAAAAAAATACTATTCCGGTGCTGCTCATTGCCGTGCTGCTACTCATTGTTCTTTCCAGCTGCGGCGGAGATGGTAAGTCCGCCGATGCCGCGGGTATTCCCGCGTACGATCCTGAAAAAGAGTACACCATAAGCATCGGATGCTACGGTGATCTGGAGCGGGCATATATGGCGGTCATGGAGACCGAGGATTTCAAACAGACCTTTCCAAACATCACCTTCGAGTTCCAGAGCGCCGATTTCGGAGGCCATCATTCGAGGCTGACCACTGTTCTGGCAGCAGGGGAAGCGACCAACGACATTGAAGCTCTCGAAGTAGGATTCATTGCGAAGTTCGTCGAAGGCGGCGGGCTCACGGACCTCGCGGAGGAACCCTTCAACGGTGTTGAAGAGGGTAAGGAAATTGTCGGCTTCGCCATGTCCAATGCCACCACCCAGGACGGCAGACTCGTGGCCCTCCCGGTCGACATCGCGCCGGCGGTCATGTTCTACCGGAAGA
>JBNGED010000503.1:0-2451 GCA_049975605.1 Sediminispirochaetaceae bacterium
GAGAACCAGAATGACGGCGAAGCTGGTGAAACAGAACATGAAGATGAGCGCACTCGCTGCGAGGATAGCCGGCATCAGTTGCGGAAGCGTTATGGTGAGAAAGAGCCGCATCTTTCGTGCGCCGAGAGTCTGTGCGGCCCACTCCTGCGAGGGGGGAAGCTGCTGCCACAGCGACGACACCAGCCGCAGCGCGATGGGGAAGTTGTAGAATCCGTGTGCCAGAATGATCGCCTTGAGCGAGTAGAGGATCCGCAGGGGCGGCTGAGACAGATCGAGTATACGCATCAGCAGGGTGTTCAGCAGTCCGCTGTTTCCGAAGAAGATGACGAATCCCAGAACCACCAGTATGGGAGGCAGGACGAAAGGAACTCCCGACAAGGCCCGGACGAGGCGTTTCCCGGGGAATGAATACACCGACAGAAGGAAGGCCCCCGGGATTCCCAGCATCAGCGAGAAGAGGGTGCTGAGGATCGCCTGGAAGAAGGTGAATCCGATGATCCTGAGGCTGTACGCCGATGTAATGGTGTCGAAGAAGAGTCCCGTATCGAATCGCGATTCCGGAAAAAACCCTCTGACCAGGACTCCGCCTATCGGGATGTAAAAGAGGATCAGCAGGAGTACGAAGACGGCGAGAAAGGCCGGATGCGGCCTTTCCCACCTGCGCTGACGATGCTTCATGTCAGTTGGTTACAATCAGGGACCACTCATCGATCCAGGATTCCCGGTTCTCGAGCACTTCCGCGCTCGGGAAGTAGAAGCTCTTCTCCGGTTCCGGGGCGTATTCGAACGATGCCGGAAGCTCGGTACCGGGAACGACCGGATACATCCAGTTGGTCAGCGGGATCACCGACTGGAAGCTGTCGCTGAGCGCGAAGTCGATGAATTTTCTGGCGGCATCCGGATGGGGCGCGCCCTTGACGACTCCCATGCCTTCGATCTGCATGTAATGACCGTCTTCGAAGACGGCCGCCTGATAGCGGGTAGAATCCTCGTATTCGACGTGGTAGGCGGGACTGGTTGTGTAACTGAGTACCATAGGGGCTTCACCGCTGGTGAACAGTCCGTATCCGGAATCCCATCCCTCGGTAATGGTGAGGATGGAACTCTCAAGATTCTCCCAGTAACAGGTAAAATCTTCTCCGTACCGGTGGACGGACCACATGAGGAAACCCAGACCGGGAGTCGAAGTGCGCGGGTCCATAAGAATGAGCTGGTCCTTGAAACGCGGATCGGTAAGTTCCTGCATCGTTCTCGGGGGTTCGTCGATCTTCTCCGTGTCGTAGATGATGGAGAAATAACCGTAATCATACGGTGTGACATAGAACTCTTCATCGAAGATGAGGTCGGGATCGATTTTCCCGCTCTCAAGAGAGCGGTACGGTTCCAGAACATCCTGTCTTATAGCTGTACTCAGGAGGTTGTTGTCTATACCGACGAGTACGTCGGCCCGGGGATTCCCCTTTTCCAGGACTGCCTTCTGCAGAACCTGGGCTCCGTCACCGGCGGAGACGAGTTCGACGGGAATACCGTACTCCGCTTCGAAGGCTTCGGCGACAACGGGACCCGGACCCCATTCGGAAACGAAAGAGTCGTAGGCGTAGACCACCACTTTGGCCGGTTCCGCGCTCTGCGGTTCTCCGGCATTTTCCGTGGACGAGTTCGAGTTGGACGTAATGATGACGACAGCCAACACAACAGCCGCAGCAAGTACTGCTGTAATAATTAGAGCTTTTTTCATAAAGCGCTCCTTAGAGTAGTTGGATTCTGTCTGAGGGGACGATTGCCTGGTCTGTTCTGCTCCCTCCGCTGGAATTAACCAGATCAGGTTCTACGGGTTTAATCTCAGGCTTCTTCGGAAGCCACCCCACAACAGTCACTAACAGAGTACTAACAGAGGTGGGAAGTGTCAAGTCGGGATGTTCTTACATCTCTTCCTTCATCCGATAGCCGATTCCGCGGACGGTTTCTATCATTTTTCCCTGTTCTCCCAGTTTCTTGCGGAGACCGAGGATCTGAACATCCACCGACCGTTCGGTTACCGGGTAGTCTTCACCCTTCACTGCGCCGATTATCTGGTTCCGCGAGAAGACCCAGCCCGGATTGCGAGCAAGGAATTCCAGAATGGAGAATTCAGTCACACTGAGGGAAACCGGCTGTGTACCTGCTGTGACTTCATGCTTGGTCGTGTCGATCTGAATATCGTGAATTTTTATATAGGGCTCGCGGCCGGCGTGGAGGGGGTTGCGGCGGCTCCGACGCATGATGGCTCTGACGCGGGCGACAAGGACCTTCGGACTGAAGGGCTTGGTAATGTAGTCGTCGGCTCCGACTTCGAGGCCCGTGATGATATCCGATTCTTCGCTCTTCGCGGTAACCATAAGAATCGGGATGAGCTTGGTCTCGTCGACGGCGCGCAGCTGTTTGCAGACTTCGATTCCGTCCACTCCCGGC
>JBNGED010000504.1:0-1885 GCA_049975605.1 Sediminispirochaetaceae bacterium
GCAGCGTCCACGTCGCAGTCGGCGATTACGCTCTCTTCGGCGATACAGGCCAGGGAGGCCGACACGAAGGTCTTTCCGGTTCCGCCCTTGCCGCTCAGTATGACTATCTGTTTCATCGGGAACCTCCTGAGCCGTCGGCTTTGTTCGCCGCCAGTTCTTCGATCTTCGCGTACATTTCACGCAGCTTCCGCCGATACTCCGGCTCGGCGTCCACTATGGAAAGCCCTACCGCGTACTTCTCGGCTATGTTCCGGCTGTAGGGAATTTCGAGGAGGATCGGAATATGTTTTTCCCGGCAGAACTCCTTCACGCCGCTCTTCCCTATATCGGAACGGTTGATCACCACGCCCATCGGCATATGCATATCTCCCAGGACTTCAACGGCCATCTCCAGGTCGTGAAGACCGAAGGGTGTGTTCTCGGTCACCAGCAGGCAGAAATCCGCGTCCTTCACGGCAGTCACCATCGGGCAGGTTGTACCCGGGGGTGAATCGAGAAGCACCGGTTTCCCGCCGGTGATCTCCCGTTTTACCGCCCTGATGAGGGGCGGCGCCATAGCCTCGCCGGTATTGAGGTCTCCGTAGATGTGTTCGATCCGGCCGCTCCGGCCGAATACGATCTTGCCGGTAGGGCGGTCCTCTTCGCTGATCGCCTGCTCAGGGCAGATGATGGTGCATCCGCCGCAGCCGTGACAGAGATTGTCGAAGACCAGTACTCTGTCTTTGAGCAGGGCCAGAGCATTGAATTCACAGAAGCTGGAACACTTGCCGCAGGCGGTGCACAGATCGTTATCCACACGCGGTACCGGTATTGAATGATCAATGCTCCTGATTCCTTCGAGAGAGAGAAACAGGTGATCGTTGGGTTCCTCCACGTCGCAGTCCAGCAGTTGTACGTCACGGTCGAGGGCGTTGGCGAGTCCGACTGCGATGGTCGTCTTGCCGGTCCCGCCCTTGCCGCTTGCTATTGCAACAGTCATACTACTACCCGGATCAGGCATGCCGCGACGGACCGGTGGGTCCCGAGGTCTTCGAGTACTGGCCTGAAAGAAAAGCGCCGACCGCCTCTTCGATGGTCCCGTCGGCATTGGGGTAGACTTCTGTACCGCCCGCTTCGAGGGTCCGGTATGCATTGGGACCGACCTGGCCCGTCAGAACTACCTTCACGTCCTTCTGGGCCATCATCTCGCCTGTCTGCACTCCGACTCCGCCGACTCCGCCGGCGAAGGTGTTCTTCTCGAAGCTGTACTCATCCGTATCGCTATTGTAGAAGCAGAAGTAGGCGCACCGCCCGAAGCGGGGATCCACCCGAGATGATTTCTCTTTTCCCTGAGATGTTATACAAATGATCATGTTATTATCCTTGTCTTTTCGTGTTAGTTTTGATGATGATCGCAGTCGCCGTCATGATGATGTCCCGATCCGTCTCCGAGGCCTTTGCCGCGGGTACAGAGACTCTCTCCGCCTGCAAGCGTTCCGTCAAGGCAGGCATTCAGGACTTCATCGATGCTCCCTGTTACCCCGATGATCTGATCGATCCCCATCTGGTCGAAAAAACCCTGGGCCCGTTGGCCCATTCCTCCGGCTATGATGACGTTCACTCCATATTCGTGGAGGAAGGCGGGAATTCGGCCGGGCTCATGCCCGGGGTTCCCGATCTCGGTACGGTTATTCATCTCTCCATCGACATAATCCACGAGGGTATAGGAGGGGCAGCGCCCGAAGTGCGCTGCCACCTTTCCAGCTTCGGTTGCTATGGCTATTCGCATGCGGCTACTCCTCGTCACCTTTTTCCATGGCGTCCATCTCGCGCTGGAGATAACGTATACGCTCCTCCAGCGCCGTCATCTCATCTTTGAGCACCTGCCTCTGGTTCTCCGGTGCTG
>JBNGED010000505.1:0-1643 GCA_049975605.1 Sediminispirochaetaceae bacterium
TTCTCGGACTCCGTTTTGCGTCCCTTGAGAACAGGGACGGCCATGTACTCCTCGGCGAAACGGGCATATACATCGAGCATCCTGAGGGTCTCCTCCACCGCTTCTTCCTTTGTTTCGTGGGCGGTGTGTCCCTCCTGCCAGAGGAATTCAGTGGTCCGGAGAAAGAGCCGGGTCCGTTTCTCCCAGCGGAGCACGTTGGCCCACTGGTTGATCAGGAGCGGGAGGTCCCGATAGGACTGGATCCACTTCTTGTACATGCTCCAGATGATTGTCTCCGAGGTGGGACGGATCACCAGGGGCTCCTCGAGCTCCTCGCCGCCGGCATGGGTGACCACCGCCAGCTCGGGCGAGAATCCCTCAACGTGTTCGGCCTCTTTATGGATAAAGCTCTCCGGGATCAGCAGGGGAAAGTAGGCGTTGCTGTGTCCCGTCTCCTTGAACATTTTATCGATCTCCCGCTGCATTGCTTCCCACAGCGCGTACCCCCGGGGGCGGATCACCATACATCCCTTGACGGGCGAGTAATCGGCGAGCTGCGCCTGTACGACGATATCAATGTACCACTGTGAATAGTCCTCACTGCGGGGGGTTATCTTCTCTGCCATATGTACCTCATTCTATTGTAAAAAGATGCATTGGCATTGTACTGTAGAGGAGTGTAATGGTCAATGGAGGTCCCTGCCGGGCGGGCGCGCCGAGAGAAGGTCCGCGGATCAGCCCCCGAGGGGGGTCGTCTCCACCATGAAACGGATATTGCGTCCCTCTTCGCTCCACATCTCTTTTTCCACGATCATTACGAGGCCGCTCTCATCGGGAGAAAAGAACACGGCTTTGATCCGGTAGGACATCACTTTCTCACGCTTGTAATCGGGAAGTCCGAGGGTAAATGTCCGAGTGTCGCCGCCCCGCGAGGTAACCGCCAGATTGATGTGAAACGAGGCGCTCACCGAGCTTTGAGCGCCGAACTTCTGCTGAACCAGGGTCAAAACGTAGGAATCGCCCCGTACGAAATCGCGGAATTCGATACGCTCCTTCGGTTTGTCCCCGTCGAGATGTATATACACCAGCCTTCCGTTGGAAAGATGGTCGATTTCATATTTATCCACCATGGGCCGGGCTTCATGCAGCAGATTGAGAAGGGCCCCCATCCCATCCTGTCCTGGCTGCAGCTCCTTCGAATAGGTCTGCTTCAGTACACCCTGTGATACGAAGCGGTTTCCGGGAACATCAACAGTATAGATCTCCGCGTAGGGCTGCTCCTCTCCATTGACCACTCCGTACTGTCCGAACATGAATACGGATGAGTCCGTGGAAAATCCCAGGTTGACGAAATTGGCTACATCCCCGGCCGTCAGAGGTACGATTGCGAGTATGAAGAGTATTCCGACGAGATAAAATCGTTTCTGCATATACTGATCCTCCCCTATCAATATCGTATTAAAATCGGACTTGCTGTAGGTTTTTTTCATATTGATATTTCAACCGGTCCATCGTAGAGTATAGACCATGACCCGTCAGGTTCGAAAACGGTTCCTCATCGGAGCTACTGCGGCCGCCCAGTTCATTCTGCTGGTGCACCTCACAGTACTGCTCTACATCTACATCGCCCAGGATTCCCTCATGAGCAATCCGGAGATCTCTTC
>JBNGED010000506.1:0-2238 GCA_049975605.1 Sediminispirochaetaceae bacterium
GAATTGGCTCAATCAATAAATACAAGGAGTCTAGAGATCTAAAGGTATCAAATTTATAAACTTCTATTTCCGGGACAAAGTCGCTTTCGATTGACAAGAAAAAAGTGGTCAAGGTTCTACCAGAAGAGGTCTTTGAGGCTGAAGAATGTGGCATTCTCTATTTAAAAGCTGTACAGAATCCTGAACATACAGTATATTGTAATAGGAGGATGTCATGAGAATAATGACCTATACTAATGCGCGGAACAATCTCAGGCAACTGATTGATGAAGTAGTAGACAGCTCTACAGAAACCATTATTACCTCAAAGGAAGGCCGGGACGTAGTAGTGATGTCTCTTGCAGACTACAACGGATGGACCACCACCAATTACCTGCTAAGCACGCCTGAAAACGCCGACCGCCTGTTAAAAGCCGCCCGCGATGTAAAGGCTGGGAGAGTTATCAAGCGGGACCCCATAGATGAGTAGAGGGGTCAATTGGCATGAGTCCGCATGGGAAGATTATGAGTACTGGCAAAGCCAAGATCGTAAAACACTGAAAAAGATCAACAATTTAATAAAGGCCGCACGACGAACGCCGGAAGAAGGTGCAGAACCCCTGAAGGGAGACCTGTCAGGGTTCTTCTCCCGGCATATTAACAAGAAAGATGTACTGGTTTACACCTACGATGATGATTCCATCACTATCATTCAGTGCCGATTCCATTATTCTGAAAAGTAGAATGACTCCCGAGATTTGAGATAGATGTAGGATAACTCGGTAACGCATAGCAAATTATGGAACCCCGCCCTTGCAGGCAAACAATTAAAATGCTATTATATATAGAGATAATAAACCTATGGTAAAAACACCGGCGTGCTCCAGTCTTCCACCACCAGACCGGAAATATCGGAGAAATCCTTCGTATTCAGGGTAACAAGGGTACAGCTATGGCTCAGGGCGGTAGCAGCAATACAAAGGTCGATAACCGGTCGTTTTCTCCCCTGTTTCAGTAATGCAGCCTGAATTTCGGCGTATATCGCCGCTTCCCGAATAGTGAAATCCAAGACGGGGATTCGCCCTTTTACTATAGTGTAATACAGGCTATTGAGCTTCTTACTCTCGGCATTGATAATTCCCTGCAGCAGTTCCATTTCACAAAAAACTGACACACAGCACTCGGAATCTCCAACTTCTTTCCATCTCTCAACTACCATCGGGAGGGGCTTCTTTTTTAATGGTTGACAGTAGATTGAGGTATCCAGGAGATATGTCATCTCTTTATTCGTCCTTCTCGTTGAAAGGATTGTAAACGGGCTCAACTTCCCTTTCGGGTAAGGTGAGTTCTTCACCTTTCTGGAGCTGCCCTGCATACCTCTCCCGGGCTTCCCATACTTCGGATCCTCCCACTCCTTTGGTCGATAAAGGAACAATACGGACGAAGGGCTTGCCTCTTTTGGTGACCAGGACTTCTTCATTGGTCCGGGCAACATCCTCACATATCTGGGAAAGTCTGGTCTTTATTTCAAATATTCCGAAAGCCCTCATACATTGAATATACTAGTCAGCTAGTTCGTTGTCAACAGATGAGATAGAGCCTCAGCGGCCTGGATAAAAAGAATATCGATCTGAGTGTCATGAGCGGTGCTAAATTGCATAAAAGGGGTCGGGACATAAAATTACACTGCCGGGAATTATATTTACCCTCGGCAGGCACCTTACACCGCCTGATTCTCAGCGATATCAATCATATTCATACGCACCGGTCTCGCGGTAGCGGCGATCAGCCTGATTATCTATCCTGCCGTCGGGATCGGCGATCCTCTGGGGTGGAGAATACCGTTTCTCAATCCGGCCATGAGTCTGTGGGTACAGAGTCACCCGGTATATTTCACGATAATAAACATCCCCTTCGCTTTATTCATTATTCATGGTTTGAAGAATACCAGAAGAATCTATCCGATAACTGCGCACGAACTCGAGCAGATAAAGATGAAGCTGAGTAGCCGGGAAAAGGAGGTCCTGGATCTTCTTCTGCAGGGCCTGTCCTATCAGAAAATAGCTGAAACCCTGTTCATATCCCTCCCCACCGTAAAGACCCACATTCAGCACATATACTACAAGTTCGAAATCAAGAGGAGAGAGGAGCTGTTCATAAAATTCGGCCGGTAGTCATATATTGATAACGGCGGAAAGCCTCCATCCAGTAATATATTTTCACGTTCATGAATTTTTTATAGGACAAACTATCTAGACA
>JBNGED010000507.1:0-1066 GCA_049975605.1 Sediminispirochaetaceae bacterium
ATTCCAGGGCGCAGTTCTTCGTGAACTTGGTGACGGCGGCCTTGGTGGGACCGTAGACGCTGGCGGTGGGCCAGCAGCCGTCCTTCTGATTGGATGAGAGGTTGAGTATGACGCCCCTGATCCCATCCCTGATCATCAGCCTGGCAGCCCGCTGGGCGCAGAAGTAGGACCCCTTCCAGTCGATGTTCGTAATGGAATCCCACATCTCTTCAGTGACGTGAATGAATGGCTTGAAGACGCTGATGCCGGCGTTGTTGACGAGAAGATCGATACGGCCGAATTTTTCCATGAACTGTCCGAACATCGTGTCGATCTCGGAGACGACACCCACGTTGGCTTTGAGCAGCACGGCGTCCGCGCCTTCGCCGCGGACCATCTCGCAGACCTCTTTGGCGGCGGCTTCGCTGCTGTTGTAGTTGATGCCGATATCATAGCCCTGCCGGGCCAGCTCTACGGCTGCCGCCCGTCCTATTCCCCGGCTCGCGCCTGTGATTAGTGCTTTTTTCCTCATAGACATCTCCAATCTGATTATACGAATCTGAATTTATACGGGACCTGACCGCGGGTCCCGGTGTGTGCTCTGAAGAGGGCGCCGTCCGGACGTACCGGCTCCGCGAGACCGTGTCTGGCGGAGGTGATGAAGAGGGTCCGGCTGTCCGCGCCGCCGAAGCAGCAGCTGGTCGGGTTCCCTGCGGGGACTTCGATCTCGGCGATAACGCTGCCTCCCGGATCGAAGCCGACTACTCGGCCTCCGCCCCAGCGGGCGCTCCAGACGTTCCCCTCCTCGTCGACGGACAGGCCGTCCGGTACTCCTTCCTCCGATGGAATACGAACAAAAAATTGTTCGTTCATAATGGAACCCGATTCCGGATCGAAATCCCACCGGGTAATCGCCCCTTTTCCCGAATCGGTCACGTACATGACCCGTCCGTCGGGGCTCCAGCCGAGCCCGTTGGGTATCACCATGCCGCTGAGGATCTGGCTTACCTCCCCGCCGAAGCGGTACAGTCCGCCGATTGCTTTGTCCCCTGTGTAGGACATCGACCCGGCCCAGAAGGCGCCGTCG
>JBNGED010000508.1:0-1521 GCA_049975605.1 Sediminispirochaetaceae bacterium
CTTCGGGGAGAACTGGTATCCGCTGCCCAAGTTCGCTCTGCAGTAGGCCGTGCGGTTATGCCTTTTTCCCCCGTTGAACCATCAACCATAAGCTTTGGGGGAGAAAATACTTCAGACGTAATGTCGTTCAAAGACTGACAGAATCGTCTCTTGCATAGTCTCCAGAAGATCATCCCTTATGCTGTGCATATTCCGGCGCGGAAATGGCTGTGTGAGCTTCAATGGATCGAGAAAGAGCTCGTATGGCTCAATGTTCAGGGCATTCACCAGCTTCTCGATAGAAGCCGGTGAAGGGAATCTTTTGCCCGATTCAATGTCGCCGATAAATCCCAGGGATAGATCGGCCTCATGCGCCAATCTCATCTGGGACAGCCCCTCTCTTTCTCTTGCTCTTTTTAAATTAACAATTAGTAAATCATGAATTTTTGTCATAGATGCCCCTTCAAAAATTTCATACTGAATTATATACTTGTGGATAGTAACGTGCCACCCTATGGAACGTCGAAAAACGATTTTTTTTTACGGTTTAAAGGTTGTGGAATTGAAATTGCCGACACGTTCTTCTGTCAGGTACAGTGAAGAAGATCATTATGGATTTGGCTTTATTGAACTTGTCGGGTCACCCCTAATCTTTGGGGTACTATATGGAAAGCAGGTCACAGCGGCTAAGAAATGAGATGGTCGAGTTCCAGATCTCAGGTCGGGGTATCTTTGATGGAAGGCTCATTAGAGCCTTTCAGACGGTACCGCGGCACATGTTCGTACCGAAGGAAGATCTCTTTTCGGCATATTCGGATAGACCTCTGCCCATTGGGCACGGACAGACGATCAGCCAGCCATATATCGTTGCTGAAATGTGCAGACTTTCAGAGTTAACGGGTGAAGAGAAGGTCCTCGAGATAGGAACCGGTTCGGGGTATGCCGCTGCGATTCTCTCAATGCTGGCAGCCGAGGTGTATACCATCGAGAGGATTCACAGCCTGTATGAAAGCGCCCGGAAGACGATCGACGAATTGGGATACGCGAATGTACACTGCATACTCGGCGACGGTTACAACGGCTATCCTGACGGGGCCCCTTTTGATGTTGTTTTAATGTCAGCCGCTCCTGTGAACATTCCGGATAATCTGGCGAAGCAGCTTTCGGAAAGCGGAAGGATAGTAGCGCCGGTCGGAAAAGATGAACAGTACCTTATCCGTCTCAAGCGAACGCCGGACGGTTTTAAAAGCAGCTTCCACGGAGCCGTCCGCTTCGTTCCCATGAAGCACGGATTTTCTTGACGTTCCTTCTGTTTAGTGATACCGTTTACTAAAAATCGGCGACACTGTGAAATTCTATACCCTTTGTTTAAGGTTACCACGGAATGGAAATAGGCTTTAGAAAATACAAGCAGATCTATATTATTGACGTAAAAGGGGATATGGATCTGTATAATGCCCATGAGCTGAAGGATGTAGTCACCAGACTTATTCACAAAAGTGTCACCAGAATTGTTATTAATCTCGAAAAAGTGGATTATAT
>JBNGED010000509.1:0-2408 GCA_049975605.1 Sediminispirochaetaceae bacterium
CGTTATGTCGGCTTCTATATTGGTAACTTTCGCGACCAGATACGGTTCCACCGCCGAAGTCGCCGGCGCGGTGGCTGAATGCCTGCAGGGCGAGGGACTCACCGTGACACTTCAGCCTGTACATAAGGTGAGCGGGCTGGAAGATTATACGGCGGTTATTCTGGGAGCGCCGCTCTACATGTTCCGCCTTCATAAAGGGGCCCGCCGTTTTCTGGGCAGATTCCGTTCACAGCTGGAGAACCTCCCGGCGGCGGTTTTTTCCCTCGGACCGTTTCACGATGATGAAAAGGAGTGGAAGGAGGCCCGGGAACAGCTTGACAAGGAGCTTGCCAAATACCCGTGGTTCAATCCGGTCAGCATCCGGATGATAGGCGGACGCTTCGATCCGGCCTCATTGCGGTTCCCTTTTTCCTGGATTCCCGCGCTTAAACGAATGGAACCGGTGGATATCCGCGACTGGAAGAGCCTCAATACCTGGGTAAAAAGCCTGGTTCCCCTGATCACGCCGCCCGGCGGCTCCGGCAAACAGTCCTAATCGAAGCCCCTGAAGGACTGCAGGACCGAAAGGGCCGTTTTCATGTCGCCGGTGTCGACAAAGCCCGCAGCCTGAAGCAGCCAGAACTCGCGGTCAACGAGAATGTACAACTGTATGATGTTTATCAGCCGGCCCCCCATTTCCATCCGTATGGTCAATTCCAGGGCTTCTTTTTCCATGAATGTGGTGTATTCTCTGTCCACGGATGCAATGCCGTGTCCCGTGAGCTCTCCGGACACTTCATCGGCAATCGCATCGAGGGTGGTGTTGGCCGGCACCGGGTTGGACAGTACGATGATATTCGGATTGTATCCGCCGACGATGGGCTGCCCTCCGCCGAACAGGATGTTCTGGTACTGGGCCGTCATCCTGAAGAATTCGGTGTCCTCGATCCAGCCTTCGGGCTTCTCGGTAAAGAACCTGTACCACGAGGCGATCGATTCCTGGGATTCCGCTGGTCCAGGCGCCGGCTGTATTCCGGTCCCGTCCGCCGGTTCTTCCTCTACCGGCACGAATTCCAGCCCTCGAGACACATCATCGGTCCCGGACACACTGAGTACATACCCGCCGATATCGTAGCCCGAGGAATCACCGATTATTACGAAATACTCTCCCGTCCGCGGGGCTTTGAAAACGACTTCGGCGTTCAATCCGAGGATTCCGCCGCCGCTGTCATCGTCCCCGATAGTCTGCCAGCCGACACCCCGGTCCACTTCGATAAAGGGGTCTACCATAACCGATTCGGCGGTGATGCGCACCTGATCGCCCTCATCGAGCCGCAGCTTGAAATGGTCGTATTCATTCATGATGTCGATATTGGCGTAGATTTTTTCCCCGACGGCGACGCCGCGGCCGTCATCCGGGTCCTGCATCTGCGGAATGCTTACATTGGCGGACAACTCGACTTCGAGCTCTTCTTCCACCAGCGGATAGATCTGCAGGTACCAGGGTGTGTTGACGTCTTTGACCGCGGTGATGGTCTCAGTCCCGCTCAATACATCGTCGGCATAGGCCAGTTCATTTCCCTGGGAGTCGTACAGCGCCATGCTGATGTCGGATTCGGACCACGCTTCTATTTCAATCTCCGTTCCGGGCGCTTCGTGGATGACAAATGTACGTTCCTCCCAGTAGTTGGAGAACCAGAAGTTGTGCTGAGTATTGCCGATACTCGGCGGCGGGAGCCTGCGGTTCCCGATCGGGGAAAAATCGGGATCAGCCCGCAGCCCTGCTATCCTGCGGGATATATCGGTGGTCGACGCGACCATGCCGAAGCGCTGATCGGTGAAGGACAGCCCCGACAGGCCGATGACCGTTCCGTATTTGTCCACCAGAATTCCGCCGCTCTGACCCGGCGCGGCGGTGGCGTCGGTCTGGAAGAAGGTTATATTCTCGCTCTTCCACTCGCGTATCCGCGAGAGTATCCCCTTGACGATCGTCGGCTGGGGAAAGGCGTCGCTCTCCATCGGGTATCCCACCAGGAAGACATCGCTGCCGATCGAGACATCTTCGTTGCCGGCGATGCCCAGCGGAGACTGGGACACCTCCACCGGTCCGAGCAGTGCAATGTCGCCGACCAGATCGATGCGGGCGAGGGGTACGTTCTTCAGTTCGGTGCCGTCGGCGAAGACGATCCGGGCTTCCTGCTCCGGCCACACAACGTGGGCGTTGGTCAGAACCCAGCCGCCCTCGATCAGGACCCCGCTGCCGGACCACAGCTCCGTCTCGACGAAGGGCAGCGACTGGGCCGTCCGCAGGTAGACTTGCTCGGCAGTGAGGGGATTCTCGGATGATGTATATTCTGCGGCTGTCGTCGAGGAAGTCGTCGAGGTCGCCGCGGCCGTGTCTGCGGAAGCCGAAGGTACTCCCGCGCAAC
>JBNGED010000510.1:0-1169 GCA_049975605.1 Sediminispirochaetaceae bacterium
CTGCCGGTCCGGCCGGTATCGCAAATGACGGCGGTTCCCTTCTCCTTGATGTGTTCGTCGGCAGTCAGCACCTTGGTGTGGCTCCCTATGACCGCCGAAACGAGCCCGTCGGCGTGGTGGAACATGGAGTACTTCTCGGCGGTAGTGGAAGCGTGAAAATCGAGGATAATCAGGTTCGTCTCCTCCTTCACCCTGGATACCAGTTCCGGTAAAAAAGTGAAGGGATTGCTGAGATGGACCCGGCTGAAGCTTGACTGACCGAGCAGACAGATAACGCCTATTTTTCTATCTCCGACCTGGAAGACACGCCAGCCCCGTCCCGGATTGGATGGGGGGTAGTTGGCGGGTCTGAGGATGTACGGGGCCTTGGCAATATGGGGGACCATGTCTTTCTTGAAATAGACCTTCTCCCCGGCGGTAATGACGTCGATACCGAGCTTGTGCAGGTAGATGGAGTGATTTTTACCGATTCCGAAACCACCGGTGGTCCCCTCGCCGTTGGCAATGACGAAGTCTATCTGTTTTTCTTCCTTCAGGGGTCTGAGAGCCTGCTTGATGCAGAAGACCCCCGCCTTTCCGACGATCTCACCGATATATAGAACGCGAATGCCCATATTGTCCTTTCTGTGTAGTCTAAGGAGCATATCAGATTGAGGGGCTTTATAAAAGGGGGTATAGTGGAGGATATGTGGTATATGGGGGATATGAGCCGAAGGGATATACCGATGCGGGGCCCCGTGGTACTGACTTTGTGTATAGTCCTCATTGCGGCGGCAGCCGTTCCCGCAGTCATGGCGCAGGATTTCAGGCTGCCCGGGTCTTCGCCGGCTGATCTACCGGCGGCCCTGTCGAGAAGTAGTTCTCCGGGGAACGATTCTCCCGCGGCCTCCAATACGGCGCTGCTGTACAGCGGTACCCTCTATCCGCCGGGGATGGAGTGGAAGAGCATCACTACGCCGCACAGCCGGCTGATCTTTCCCGCCGGAGAGGAGGACGCCGCCAGGAGGGCCGCGGCGGCGATGACAGGGGCCTGGGATGCCGTTCAGGAGGATTTCGGGGTCAGCCTGGAATCCTACCCGCTGGTAGTGAACACCTCGCTTGACATCACCAACGGCTACTTCGGCCTGGCCCCGCGCAAATCCGAATGGTACTCCTACCCGTCCCAGACC
>JBNGED010000511.1:0-1111 GCA_049975605.1 Sediminispirochaetaceae bacterium
AAATGAGTTCTTACACACCCCTGCACCTTGATTTTATTCTGACGGATTCCAAACCTGAAAATAAACACCAGGTGCTGGAATTATTCGCTGAACAGGCCTCACGGACCGAGGTGCTCAAGAAGTTCAAACCGAAGGACCTGCTGCAGAAACTGGAGGCCCGGGAAGCCCTCGGCAGCACCGGCTTCGGCGAAGGAGTTGCCATACCCCATTGCGCCATTGACGGCCTGAGTGATTTCGTACTCGGTATGATGATCGTCCACGGGGGAGTGGATTTTGAAGCGATCGACGGGAACCCGGTGCGTTTCCTCTTCCTTATAATCGGTCCTTCGGAACAGCGGAACCGCCACATCAAGATCCTCTCCGCCATCAGCAAGATGGTCAAAACACCTGGAGTGGTAGACAAGCTGATGTCGATGTCCGATACCGGAGAGATCGAACAGCTTCTCAAACAGCACCTTGCCGTACGCTCGGACAAACCCTCCACGGAAGGGTTCTGTATGGTTCAGGTGTATATTCAGAAGGAGTCGGTTTTCGACGATGTCCTGGAGCTGCTCTCCTCCGAAGTGGAAGGATCCATTACCGTAATCGAAACCCAGAATGCAGGAGAGTACCTGAACCGTCTCCCCCTCTTTTCAACGTACTGGACCGAGGGGAGTTCGACCTTCAACCGGTTGATCCAGACGGTTGTACCGAAGTCGCACTGCAACAACCTGATTCGACGGATCAACCTGATCGAAGACACCTATTCGGACAACCCGGGCATACTGGTAACCGCTCAGGACCTGATGTACGCATCAGGATCCATAGATTTCTGAACTACTGTGAAAGGTTAATAAGAATATGATACAAACCTGGATTCATTCACTGCATGTACCGGCCCTTATTGTAGTCGGTATCATGACCTTCGCCGGACTCTACTTCGGCAAAATGATAAAACAGATCAAGCTGCCGTCCATCATCGGCTTCATGCTGGTAGGTGTTCTGCTCGGCCCGAGCCTCTTCAACCTGATAAACGAGGAGCTGCGGAACAATCTCGGCTTCATCACCGAAATTGCTCTGGGCTTCGTAGCCATCAGCATCGGTCTCGAGCTGAAGATGTCGACCCTGAAGC
>JBNGED010000512.1:0-1958 GCA_049975605.1 Sediminispirochaetaceae bacterium
ACGAGGAGATGGCCCCGAAGAGAGCTGAAAGCCGCCACACTGAGACGATACTCGGCAAAAGACTTTTGAAATCGGGGGCTGTCCCTGTCAAAAACCGATAGGTATAGACCGACACGCCGCCTGCATAAATATGGAGGACGAAGATCAATACAATGGTCACTATCATCACCATCACAGGCGCCTTGATAAGCATCATCGGTAAAGTCAGGAAACCAAGGAGGATGAGAACGAATCCCAGGTTCAGCATCGCTATCGCGATGAGATTGTCCCACCCGTCGAAGAAGGCTTTTTTTACGAAGAATCCAATCATCTCATTACCCGTTATCTTATTCTCACCTATCTTATTCTCACCCGGGGGTATGCAAGTATCAGTACCACCGCGAGCAAGCCGAAGGCCCATTCCAGCCCGACAGCATCGGCAACCGCACCGAACGCCGGAGCGAGAACCGCCACAATAAGTGTCTTCAACTGGCTCTCAATGGACAGTCCGGTTGCCATTACCGTTCCCTTTATATTCTCGCTTACATATCCCACCGTCATGGGCCGGCGCAGATTGTGCAGAATGTAAAAACCGGTGAACACAATTACCCCGGGCAGAAACGCATTGTACCCCATACTGAATCCGACGGCAACCAGTATCGCTGCAGCCGAAAGATAGGTTGCGTTCAATCCCTTTCGCGGTGAATGAAACAGTTCCGCCACACTGCCAGAATACTGTGATACAAGGGAAGTCCCGATGTAGAGGAAGAAGTAGAGTATCCCCACAATCAGGGCCACCCGCTGCTGGTCGGCCAACGTCAGAAGAACCGGCAGCGACAGGGCCAGATTTTTCATGAGGGGCTGAATGTAATCCTTCGAAGCCTTGAAGACCCCGTCGTAGATGCTGGAGTTCATGAGAATACAGCGCAGTTTCTTGTACGTGATCATCTCATGAAGATCCCGCAGAGTTCTCCGGACGGCATTCCTGGTCCGTTCGGCAAGTCCTCCCGTCCTTTCCGGCTTCTCTTCGCCGCTGTAATCGAGGTATTTCGGGTAGCTCTTTATCAGAAAAAAATCGACAACATACGGAATTGTCGTGAAGAGGAACACGTTCCGATAGCTGCCTGAGAGAAAAACAAGAAGCGCCGCTATCAATGCGGACACAGCCGATCCCCGCTGACTCCAGCTGCGGGTATGCCCGTAGTAGTGGACCTTCAGATGCTGCATACCGTTCCGTTTCAGATAGTCGAGAATCATCGCCTTGTGGGTCCCGCTTCGAAAAGCTTCGCCGACGGCAAAGATAACCATGGCTGCCGCGTACATACCGAAAGCAGGATAGAAGAAAAAAATCAGAAACGACGCGATATAGGCGCCGAAGGCATTCATCATGGCCCTTCGGCGGCCGAAGGAATCCGCCAGCATTCCGGTAGGTATCTCAAGGATGTTCGTGCTGATTTCCCTGATACTGAAGAGGATTCCGATCTGGAAATATTCGATCCCGGCCTCACGGAAGAAGAGAATGAGATACGGGTCATAGAACTGCAGATTCTTCAGGAATCCGTAGGCGCAGAATTTATAGTACTGTATATCCTTTTTAATTGTATCCATCAGCAAAGAATAATAAAAAACGCCGTCCCTGTACAGCAGAGACAGCGCCTGTTATGAGTAGTGGCGAAGGGATTTGAACCCCTGACCGAACGGATATGAGCCGTTTGCTCTACCAACTGAGCTACGCCACCAGGTAAATGTTCACAGAAATATAACAATGGATTGTAATTTATGTCAATAACCCTGTAGAATTGTTTTTGGTGTCCCCGAAACACGTTTCGGGGACACCTTCTTCGAGAAAAGGAGTTGAACGTGAAACATACCTGGACAACCGATGTACGAAGTTATGAGCTCGATATGCACCAGCACGTAAACAACGCGACCTACCTCAACTACCTGGAGGGGGGCCGGATGGATTTTCTGAACAGTAT
>JBNGED010000513.1:0-2110 GCA_049975605.1 Sediminispirochaetaceae bacterium
TTCTTTCAAAATCTCACAGAGTGTAATATTCTTAATGATATAGAGATATGGAGAATGTATGAGAGCACGCAGTACGTGTATGTTTCTGCTTGTTATAGGCATGGGCATCATGATATCCCTTACCACTCTGGTACATCCCAATGAAAGCAGTCGAAGCTATCCCTCGATTTCTCTGAACGAAGGATGGGAATACAGCTGGAACGCGTTCCCCAGGGATTCGTCCGGCAGTATCATCTGGGACGGGAAGAGCATCAACGACCTCGACTGGAAGTCCATCGCGTTTCCAAGCAATCCGCCGGGCAGAGATGAGAAGTCCCTCGTCTGGTACCGTATTACCCTTCCGAACATCGATTTCCGTGATCCGGCCCTCTTCATCTACAGTATCGATATTAATGCCGAGTTCTACATGAACGCGCAGCGTATTCATACATTCGGCAGGATCGACCAGGACGGAAGGGGGAAATTCATCGGCTGGCCCGTGCAGCTCATCGAGCTGCCGGCTGAAGCGGCAGGCCGCGAACTGTATGTCCGGGTATTCTCGGATTACCGGGACATCGGCCTGTGGGGCAAGATACTGCTCGGCAACCGTGCCAGGATAATCAGTTACATGTACCGCAAGGACCTCTTCGGCCTCACCGTAATGATCATCTCCCTTCTTATCGGCATCGTCTTTTTCATGACCTACATTCTCTCCCGCAGGCAGAAGGTATCCCTCTACCTCTCCATCATTACCTTCCTTCTGGCGGTCCGAATCTTCGGACAGCTCTACGTTCAGCAGCAGGTGATCGACGCACCCATTCTCCTGGAATACATCGATGCGGGGACCTCGGTCCTGCTGCCTCTGTTCATTACCTGGGTATTCCGTACTTTCCTTACGGGAATTTTCGAACATCTCATTGTCATACTGATAATCTTTACCATTCCAGCGATACCTGTACATACAATCTATGCCATCCTCGACGTAGGCACGCTGACGGGGGTCGCCGTTCTGGGATACATATCCTTTCGCTGCCTCGGCGACGGAAACAGGGAACAGAAGTATATATCCATCAACTTCCTGATCATGGCGATGCTGGTGCTGTACGCAATCATGATGAGTCACAGCCTCGTTCCGTGGATATCTGAGTTCGACTACCTCGTTGTATTCCAGTTCTCGGTGGGGCTGGCGATCATCCTGGGATACCGCTTTCTGACCATGTACCACACCTATGAAAATCAATCCCTGGAGCTGGCCTCGATGAACCGGAAGCTGGAGGAACAGGTGCAGGAGCGTACATCCGAACTGGAGGAAGCCAACCGCCGGCTTGGGGAGGTGAATGTCCAGCTCAAGCGTGAGAAAAATCTCCTGAAGGTCTCCTCAATCACCGATGGATTGACCGGCCTGTACAACCGCACCTACATCGATGAACAGTTCCGTCAGTTCATCAAGGAATCTTCCCGCTACGGCAAACCTTTTTCGGTAGCGATGCTCGATCTGGACCACTTCAAACGGGTCAACGACGAGTACGGGCATCACACCGGCGACGAAGTCCTCCGGCAGGTTGCCGAGACCTTTCACAACCTCGTCCGTGAGACGGACATCGCCGGACGGTACGGCGGAGAGGAGTTCCTCCTCCTCTTCCCCCAGACCGATCACGAAGAGGCGCTGGTCGTGACGGAACGGATCAGGAGCCACATCGAGAAGCTCGAGTTCGAAGGCGGCCCCGAGCGGATCACCATCTCCGCGGGAGTTGCCCAGTACGGCGGAGAATCAGCCCAGGAGCTTCTCAATCAGGCGGACAAGAACCTCTACATGGCGAAACAGAGCGGCAGGAACCGGATCGTGTAAAACAGCAGGCGGGCGGCCGGATGTGTCTTGCCCGGCCGGCCGGGCAGACTATGGAGGACACGGCCGGCCGCCCGGGATCTACTCGAATTCCAGTACGAGCCCGCTGCCGATCTCTTCCATTTCAGCGGTCTGTGCAAGTGCCATCCGGCTGTGGAAGTCGGTACAGTGGCAGGCATGCAGCTTTTTCAGTTTGAGGTCCCTGAAATAGTTCACCGTACCTTCCAGCTGTTCCGCGGGAGGATTGAGCAGGTGGAAGCCTCCGATAATATCCACCACCCTGTC
>JBNGED010000514.1:0-1111 GCA_049975605.1 Sediminispirochaetaceae bacterium
GAATCATCCTGTCTGTTCAAAGTAAACAGAGGAGGATCGAAGAATATCTCGTTCCCCTCGTCACTGCGGTACATGCCGGTGAGATTGGGCAGACCCGACTGTGCATTCTGTTCCGCCAGACTCACCGGAAGAAATGACTCTTTGAGGGACTCTCCGATCTTCTGATAAATACCGGTCCAGGTAGTGTTGGTGCTTCGCTGTCCGTTGTGGGAGTCGATGTCGTAGATAATCAGGCGGATATGGTTCAGGTCCTGGACATAGACCGAGATGTAGATGTGTATGAAGGGGACGATTTCGTTTTCCCCTCTGACGGCGAGGCTGTTCGACAGGAAACGATGTGAAGTGGTCCATGTGTAGATCTCCTGTACATCCCCGGAGTAGAAGGTAATCGTGCGCTCGGCGGTATCGAAGTCGATCAGCGACTGGGCCCCGCCCGGGGATGATTCCCGGCCGGAACGGGTGTACAGCCATGGTCCGTGCAGGAACTCCTCGAACGATTCACTTCCGCTCTCGAACAGCTCCTTCAGCCGCCTGTCCTCGATTTCGGTACCGGACACCTTCTTCTCGAGCACCAGCTCATACCGGCGGGAATCGTTCCTCCAGATGTAGGTGCGCTTTATGATGTCGCTCAGACGTTCCGATTCGGTGTCCTTGCTGCTGGTGATGACCGGGAAGCTTGCCCCGTTGGTGAGTCCATTCTGATAGGACTGAGTTCTCCTCGTTTCCTGCAGTTCAATGGTGCCTTCGACCTGAAGGGAGAGGATGGAGTCGAAATAGAGTCCGTACTCTCCGGGAGATGTAGTACGGCGGAAAATATCGATGGTCTGATGTCCGTCCGTATCCAGCCCGCTGCATATGATCTCAAGGTTGTGATCTCCGGTGGCGTCGAGGACCGTTACCTGAAAGCTTTTCCGCTGCCGTGCCTGAGTGGTGGATTCCCAGGTCACCACGTATCGGTCTCGTATACCATCGTAGTCGGATACGAACAGGGAGATCAGTTTATCCTCAGACAGGTTGTCCTGGGCAATCAGCACCTGCTCTTCCTGACTGTCCAGATCCAGATTCACATCGACAAGCTGAACGATGGTGTACCGGGACGGCAGCTGAACCC
>JBNGED010000515.1:0-1004 GCA_049975605.1 Sediminispirochaetaceae bacterium
GAACAGGACCGGGTCGGATGCGCCCGGATCGCCAGGGACAAGGCCTACGAAAAATGCCGGTACCGGCAGTCGCTTCTCGAACACGGTAAGGACTATAATGAGCTCGAAGACGGCCGGAAGGCGGAGATCGACGCCTATGTTCAGGAGAACAGCGGAGATATCCGCGGAGGAGTAATGATCTCCGACGGCTTCTTCCCGTTCCGGGACGGCATCGATGTCGGATTGGACGAAGGGGTCACTGCGGTAGCTCAGCCGGGCGGATCGGTGCGTGATTACGAGTCCATACAGGCATGCAACGAAAACAACGCAGCCATGGTATTCACCGGGGAGAGATCGTTTCGTCACTGATGAGAATGAAGAACAAAAAAGTACTGATCACAGCGGTCATTGCAGCTCTGCTCGCCCTGGTGCTGGTAAGCGGGTGGTATATCCTCTTCACGCAGTACCATGAAATGCAGGCGAGCTTCGAAGCTCTCCAGCAACAGGTAGCAGAGGGCATAGACGAGCAGAGCGCTGATCTCGATAAGCTTCAAATACAGCAGCACGTGCTTCAGCACAACCTCAACGAGAGCCGCGCAGCGCTGAATCTACCGGAGGTCCCCGATTTTTCCAACGATGAAGACGCTCCCGAGCAGGACCGGACTGATGACGGCAGTATGGTATATCAACAGTATCCGGATGATCTGTTCTTCCGCGGGATACGGTACTTTTCGGAATACTATCGCATGCAGAAGCTCTCATACAGAATGGCCGATCTCATGGAGACAATTGAATTTACGGCCCATGTTGAAGCGTCCGGTCTAACGGTACGAAAGACCGGCACTGCCCAGTATGCGCTGGTGAAAACCGACCGGGAAGATGAACTCTTCCTGGTGGAAGCCTTTTTCGATGAAGAAAAATCCGGATTAAGAGTACAACCCGCCGCCGGCGAGGTTGAGATATTTTATCTTGAGGATGATAACGGAACCGGGACATCGACAGAGAGCGCCGCGGAAGAGTTAGGC
>JBNGED010000516.1:0-2253 GCA_049975605.1 Sediminispirochaetaceae bacterium
GTAGTATCCCTGGTGCGGCCAGGGAAAGGAGTGCAGGCGGCATGTGCGACGGTCTCCGAATGCTTCCCGGTTCACGCGCCTCCCGACATTTCCTTGCAAAATCATACATCATGATATATCATAAATCAACTTGTTATAACAAATTTTTACTGAGCAAATTTTTTACAGAGACAGAGGAGAGCTCCCATGGAACACCTGATCCGACCGTCAGTGGCAGATATGCCTCCCTATGTTCCCGGCAAGCGTCCCGACCAGATAACCGTCGATCCGGGAATCACCGAGATCGTCAAGATGAGCTCCAACGAGTGCGCCTTCGGGGTGTCCCCCGCAGCGGCTCAGGCTCTCAGGAACGCCGCCGACAGGCTCTTCCTCTATCCGGCCTCCGGCGACCGGATGCTCTGCGAGAAAGTCGGCAGCATCCTCGACATCGATCCGGACCGGATCATCATGGGCAACGGTTCCGACGCGGTCATCTACAATCTCGGGATGACCATCCTCGAACCCGGCGACGAGGTCATCATCCCCGAGATCACCTTTCTCATCTACCGGACCATCGCCAACATCATGAACGCCCGCATCGCGGTTATCCCCATGAATAACATGCGGATAAACACCGAGGCGATGCTGGAGGCCATAACCCCGCGGACGAAGATGATCTTCCTCTGCAACCCGAACAATCCCACCGGCGACACCCTCGATCCGGCGGAAGTGCGGCGTTTTCTCGCGGCGGTACCGGACCGCGTCCTGGTGGTCCTCGACGAAGCCTACATCGAATTCGTCGACGAGGAGAGCGACCCGGACGCCCTCGGACTCCTCCGATCGGGCATGGAAAATCTCTTCATCCTGCGGACCCTCTCGAAAAGCTGCGGCATCGCGGGGATCCGCCTGGGATACGGAATCGGGGACCCGAACCTGATCGCCGCCATGAACCGGGTCAAACAGCCCTTCGAAGTCTCCCTCGCGGCCCAGGAGGTCGGTATGGCCGCCCTCGAGGACCGTGATTTTTTTCACAAAGTGATCGACTCCACCAGGGCGGAGATGGCCTACTTCCGTGAACAGCTGGACCGGCTCGGTCTCCGCTACGTCGACTCTCAGGCCAATTTTTTCCTGATCGACACGGGAATGGACGCGGACGCGGTCTTCGGTGAACTTCAGCGAAAAGGCTTCATCGTGCGGCCGGGATCGATCTTCGGACTGTCCGCGCATATCCGGGTTACCATCGGTACCCGGGAGCAGAACCGGCGCTTTTTTCAGGCCCTGGAAAAAATCATCGCCCCGGTCCCATCACACTCCGCAAAGGAAGGACACAGCACATGAAAAAAACACTGAGCGGGAACGCCGCGGTTGCGTACGGCGCCCTCGAGGCGGGTGTCGCGGCGGCCGCCGGTTATCCCGGCACCCCCTCCAGCGAAGCCCTCACCGAACTGCTGCGCTTCGCCGGAAGCAATGATCCGGCCCCCTACGTCGAATGGAGCACCAATGAAAAGGTGGCCCTCGAGGTGGCGGTGGGCGCGGCATGGGCGGGACAGCGGGCCCTGGCCACCATGAAAATGTCCGGCGCCAACGTGGCACTCGACACGCTGATCTCGGTTGCCTACTCGGGAACCACCGGCGGACTGGTGGTCTACATCGCCGACGACCCCGGCGCCGAGGCGGGAATGCCCGAGCAGGACACCCGGATGACGGCTATGTTCACCAACCTGCCGGTCCTGGAGCCGTCCAACCCCAGGCAGGCCTATCGACTGGTACAGACCGCCTTCGAGCTCTCCGAACAGATCCAGCTCCCGGTGATCCTGCGGTCGGTGACCACTTTGGCCCACGCGGTGGAGACCTTCGACATCGACGGCGGATACCATCCTCTGGACCGGGCGGCGGAGTTCACCCGGGACATCAGCCGCTTCACCAAGGCGGGGGCGAAGATATGCCTCGACCAGCACCGCGCCCTGCTGGAGCGGAACGAGGAGGCCATCGAGTTCTTCCGGGCCAGGGGACTGAACCGACTTGTGGCGGGGCGGCTGTCGGAGGGGAACACCCGGCAGCCTGACAATCAGCGCTCCGGCCGCGACTCCGACTCCCCGCCCAAAGACCCCCGCGCCGCCGTCATCTCCGCGGGCGTCCTGAACCAGACAATGGCCGAACTGCACCCGCGGTACCCTGAGCTGACCGTCGCCTACCTTGAAGCGGTGCTTCCGGCGGATGAGGAGCTTTTTTCCCGGATTCTGGAAGACAGTGACCGGGTCCTCGTCCTCGAGG
>JBNGED010000517.1:0-1085 GCA_049975605.1 Sediminispirochaetaceae bacterium
CTGCTTACACATAAAATCTTAAACCTGAAGGATGCTCGAGCTCTTTTTTCCTTGACAAATAAATTGAAGGTGCTATGATGTTACATGGCTGAAAACGTTTTCATTAAGAGGCTTGAGGGTGAAAAAGTACACTATTACAGAAATTGCTGCTCTTTGTAATACATCTCCGGCGACAGTCTCCAGAGTGTTGAATAATCCCGAACTCGTTGCGAAGCCGCTGCGTGAGAGAATCGAAATGAAGATGAAAGAGGTTGGATACAAACCCAATCCCTTTGCATCGCGGCTCAGTTCAAAATCCCGCTGGGGAATGGCACTCTTTGTATTCGATATACTGAATCCGTTTTTCGCGCTCATAGTGCGCAGGGTAAGTCATCTTGCAATGGAACGCGGAATACCCTTGACTGTCTGCGACACGGAGAATAATCCCGAGAAGGAGAAGATCTACCTCGATTACCTTCTCGACAACAAGATAGCCGGTGTTATTTTCGCAGAGGGAATTTCTCTTCCAACGATAGAACGGGCACAGAAATTTACGGAGACTGTGCTGATAGACAGACACTACAGTGAAGGTATCATTTCAGAGGTGACCAGCGATAACTATACGGGCGGCCGACAGGCAACGGAGTACCTCATCCAGCTCAATCACCGGAACATCGGATTCATAGGGGGGCCGGCGAACTGGCCTACTGCCGAAGAGCGGCTCAGGGGCTATCGGGACACCTTGAAAGACCATGGAATTCCCTTTCGGGAGGAGCTTGTGTACCAGGGAGACCTGCAGTACGAATCCGGGATCAGGTCACTCGAATACTTTTTAACATTGCCTGAATGGCCCACCGCTATCTTCAGCGCAAATGACCAGATGGCTTACGGTGTTCTGAGCAAGGCCCACAGCCTCAATATATCTATTCCACAGGACATATCACTCATCGGTTTTGATGACATACCCTTTTACAGCATCTATAACACCAAGCTCACAACGGTAAAACAGGACATATCCTCCCTCTGTGACAAGTCTTTTGAAATAATGATGGCAAAGATAGAAAATGAAGACAGCATGAAGGACGTGAAGAGGGTAATTATACCGA
>JBNGED010000518.1:0-1419 GCA_049975605.1 Sediminispirochaetaceae bacterium
TCCCATTGGTTCTCGGTTCCCGCTACCCTGGTGAAATTGATCCGCATCGTGTGGGTATTGCCGAAAGTGTCGTACACGGTCTTGTCTATACTCCACGTTCCCGCCAGCGTATCCGCCGGGCCGGCACCGGCCGGAATCAGCGGTGTCCGCTTGTCGAGGTTACAGGCCAGTTCCACTTCGGTGGTAGCAGCCGCGGGGTCCTTTCCGCCTACCGGGATCACCAGGTCCTCCACATCGGCGGCGGTGTTGATAAATGTCTCCCCGTCGATGATCTGGGCGTTCCATCCCTGGACCCGCAGTCCGTTGGCTGGATTCACCAGCGTTCCATTTTCATCCAGTCCGAAGGCACCCGCTCGGGTATAGAACTCCCTGTTCCCGGAACGTTCGATGAAAAACCCGTCGCCCTGAAGGGCCACGTCGGTCATTACACCGGTTGTCTTCAGGGACCCCTGGGTATGGATCGTGTCGATGGATGCGATCGTCATTCCGAGGCCGACCTGTTTTGGATTCACGCCTCCCACTTCGTCGGTCGGGCGTGATGCCCCGGCCATTGTCTGAGACAGCATATCCTGGAAATTCACCCTTCCTTTTTTGAAGCCTGTGGTATTTACATTCGAGATATTGTTGCCCAGTACATCCATCCGTATCTGGTGGTTCTGCAGTCCGGATACACCGGAGTATAGTGATCGCATCATCGTGCTGCCTCCTTGTAATTCACTGTCTCAACTTCGCTATAGTCGTAGTAGATTCCGTTCACTTTCACCTGAGGGAATTCCGCACCCGAAACCGCTTCAACGGTACCGTAGATCCTCTGCGAGCCGGATACCACCTCCACATCTCTTCCAAGCAGGTCGAGGGCGTTCCCCCTGTTCATCATCCCGCTTATCCTGGCGAATTCCTGGCTCAGGTTCGTCATCTGTTCGAGAGACGAGAACTGCGCCATCTGGGCGATAAATTCCTTGTCGTCCATCGGTGCCGTCGGGTCCTGATGCTGAAGCTGAGTAATGAGGAGCTTCAGAAAATCATCCTTTCCCAGCTCCTGGCTCATCCCCTCGCCCTTCTGCAGGCTCTTGTTGACCAGATCGACCTGGGCATCAACCTTGCTTCTTTCGGCTGATGATAAAATCGTTGAAATATCCATCTATTTCATCACTCCTTCAAGCCAATACATCGACGAGCCGCTGCTCGCCTGTCGGCTGCAGTGTATGCGACTGCTCGGTCTCCATCGCCTGCAGCAACGCAGTACCGGAGACGCCGCCTGCAGGACCATTGGCATCTTTGTGTGCATTCTTCTGACGCTGCTGGTTCCCTACCGATACGTTGAGAGCGGTCTCTCCGAAGCCGTGCTCTTTAAAGGCACGGTAGAGTTCCTGCATGTTCTGGTCGAATGCTTCCTTCACACTTATATTCTCGACCAGA
>JBNGED010000519.1:0-1141 GCA_049975605.1 Sediminispirochaetaceae bacterium
CCATTGATGATCGAACACCGGCTCATCGAGCGGATGATCGCGGTGATCAAAAGGAAAACCGAACTGATGAAGAACGGAGGACGGATCGACACCCGCTTCATCGAAGAAGCGGTCGACTTCATCCGCGTCTATGCCGACCGCTGCCATCACGGCAAGGAGGAGGAGATCCTCTTTCGGGACCTCGAGAAAAAAGAGATCAGCCCCGATCACCGCCGCATCATGGACGAACTGATCGAAGAACACCGCGTCGCCCGGGGCCGCACGAAGAAGATCGTCTCCCTCAACAACCGCTATCTCGACGGCGACGACTCGGTAGTCTCAGACCTGCTCGCGGAGCTCGAAGCCCTGGCTGCCATGTACCCTCCCCACATCGAGAAGGAGGACAAACACTTCTTCATCCCCGTCATGGCCTCCTTCAGCGAAGAGGAACAGCAGGCCATGCTGGAGGAGGAGAACGACTTCGACCGCCGCTTCATCCATGAGGTGTACCAGGACAAGGTCGCCGAGAGGGAGAAAGAGGTCGGCGCCGAGTAAAGGTGAACAGGCGGGGGCGGTACCAGTGTGTACTTCCCTCTGCCGCGATCGATTTTTCAAAAAAAAAGCATTATGATGTCGCTATGAGAACCACACTCACGATCGAAGATTTTATCTTTGAAAGACTGAATGAGAAAGCCCACCGGGAGAGAAAGAGCTTCAAACAGGTGGTGAATGAGACTCTTTCACGCGGATTGCTTATCAGCGACAGTCCTTCACAGCCGGAACATTTTTCAGTTCAGGCGCACGCCTGCGGCCGCAGGGAAAGAATCGACTACGGGAAGCTGAATCAGCTCTCCGATAAGATTAAGGCCTCCACATATAATCATACCTGATGTGAATCTTCTCTATATCCTCGGAACCGCCGGCAACCTGACTACCGACGCTCATATCGCGGCGCTGGCGCTGGAGACCGGCAGCACCATCTACAGCAGCGACACCGATTTCCTGCGGTTCCCTGGAGTCAAAGTGGTGAATCCTATTATCGCTTGACGTTATTGGTATTAGAATAAATGATCAATGGAGGATCTGCTTTTACTGGAAGAATGGCGCCGCGAACGGTGTATCTATTACAGATTATCATTGATAGAGGATAGTCATATGGAAA
>JBNGED010000520.1:0-1226 GCA_049975605.1 Sediminispirochaetaceae bacterium
ATCAGCTCGGGGCACAGGCGGTGATCCTGAGAGGTCCGGGAACGATAGCGGATTTGCTGCTCGCGGACCGGCCTGATCCGGAGCATGTCGAGGCGCGCTTCAGGCAGGCTGGTTTTTCCGGTCCGCAGAGGGCCTTCACCAACTTCACCGCTCTTGCCGGACGGTGGGCGAACAGGCCCCGCTTCCTCGAACTGGCCCTCTTCGCCTGGGATGAGCTTCAAAGAAGTCCCGATCCCGATATGGCCCTCAACAACTGGGAACGGTTCGCCGCCGCCCATCCCGATCCGGAGGCCCATTTTGACGAAACCCATCTCCAGCCGAAGCGGCTGGAGATCCTCCTCCGTATCTTCGCGGCCAGCCAGTACATGGCGGACCTCCTCATACGGTATCCGCAGTTTTTTTCAGTCGTTACTGATCCGAAAAAAATCATGGTACCCGTGAAGTACGAAGAGTTCTACCGGAGCCTGTCGGCTCTTCGGGAAGACTGCCGCGGCGGCGGAGAAGAGGCATGGAAACGCGAACTCCGGCTCTTCCGTCATCTGAATATTTTACGGATCGGCAGCCGCGACATCTGTTACGGCGTACCCCTCGAAGAAGTCCTGGGAGAGCTAAGCGCTCTGGCGCAATCGGCGGTACAGTGCGCTCTCGAGTACAGGCTTGAGAAGGAAGAGATCGCTGAAAGCTCGGTCTGTGTGCTCGCCTTCGGCAAGCTCGGCGGAGGAGAGCTGAACTACAGTTCCGACATAGACCTGGTGGTGCTCTTCGAAGCTGCCGCAGGGGCAGCAGGGGACGGAAGTGCCGGAGCTGCCGGAGGTGACGGAGAGGCCGGAATTAAAGCGGCGGACGTGCCGCGGCGGAATCTGCGGCGGCTGGTGCGGGGAATGCGGAGCGACCTCGCCGATGTGACCGAGAACGGCTTCGCCTACCGGGTGGACTTCAGACTTCGGCCGTACGGGAGTTCGGGAGACCTGGTCTTCACTCCCCCACAGATGGAGGATTATTACAGACGGGCGGCGGCTCTGTGGGAGTTCCAGGCGCTGCTGAAGGCCAGACCGGTGGCCGGTAACCGCGAACTCGGAGAACGTCTCCTCCGCAGTCTGCACAAAGAAAGATTAGCCCGGCTCAGTCCCCTGGAGATCGTGAATTCGGTATCGGCCGCCCGGAAAGCGAGATCCGACGCCGGTGGACACCTGGAGCCCGGACAGCCCGTCCGCCTCGGACTCGCC
>JBNGED010000520.1:1236-2384 GCA_049975605.1 Sediminispirochaetaceae bacterium
GACCACTATACATATCAGCGGCGGCCTCCTTGACGCGGCCCCGGGTACCTTGAACGTGAAGGAGGGGGAGGGCGGTCTGCGGGACGTCGAATTCCTCGTGCAGGCCCTGCAGCTCATCTATGCGCGGGAGAACCCGGATCTGATATGTGGACACACTCTTGAAGCGGTACGAAGATTGCGGAATGCGGGGATCCTGCATGAAAAAACAGCCGAGCTGCTGTCGGGACATTATGTCTTCCTGCGGCGGACGGAACACTTCCTGCAGCTCCGTGAAGACCGGCAGGAACATACTCTGCCGTCCGACCCGTCCGAAATGGACGCTCTGGCCGGCCGGATGCGGTGGACCCGGGTGTGTACCGGCGAATTCGGGTCGCGGCTGCGCGAAGTCATGACCGAAGTGCGCGGACTTTTCCGGATGATCCTGTCGGAAGAGAGGGTGCGGGCTACAAAAATGTAGGGAAATTTGCTTTAAGCTACAAAAATGTAGTCTTTGACAGGGGCGCCGCGTGGAAGGGCGCGGTCTAAAGACATATAAATGACTGTACAACATACACATAAAAGTATACAAGTACTCCTGGCACGCATCCTGCATGTATTCTCTGTAACAGAATGACAATTTTTTCACACAAGGAGTATATGAATGGACAAACCGAAGACAGCCAAAGAGGTAATTGATCTGATAAAGAAGGAGGAGATCAGGATCGTCGATCTCCGCTTCATGGATTTCCCCGGCCTCTGGCAGCATTTCAGCGTACCCGTGAGCGAGATAAGCGAAGACGTCTTCGAAGAAGGACTGGGCTTCGACGGGTCGAGCATCCGGGGCTGGCAGGCGATCAACGAATCCGACATGATCGTGAAGCCGGTTCCCGGGACGGCGTTCATCGATCCCTTCGCCGCCCATCCGACGCTGGTGATGATATGTAATATCTGCGACCCGATCACCGGTGAGGACTACTCCCGGGACCCCCGGAATATCGCCCGGAAGGCGGAGAAATACCTGGTCGCTTCGGGGATCGGCGATACGGCCTTTTTCGGTCCCGAGGCGGAGTTCTTCATCTTCGACGATGTGCGTTTCGACCAGAACGAACACGAGGGCTACTATTTTCTCGATTCGGTAGAGGGCCGCTGGAACTCCGGCCGGGTGGAGG
>JBNGED010000521.1:0-530 GCA_049975605.1 Sediminispirochaetaceae bacterium
CTCCGGAAGAGGTAATAGGCCAGCACCGGCACCACCAGAAGGGCCACGACGACGGAGCAGGAGAGGGCGAAGACTACCGCCCTGGCCAGGTCGCCGAGGATCGCGTTGGTCAGAGGAGCTGTGAAGGAGAGGGGCAGAAAGACCAGAACGCTGGTTAGGGTGCTGGCAATGACCGCCCAGCGTATCTCCTTGATGGACGCCGTGATGAGTGTACTGAGACTTGCATCGGCATATTCGCCTTCGCGGTAGAACCGGTGCCGGTGTATGTTCTCCATCACCACGATGGTTGAATCGATGATCATGCCGACCGACAGGGTCAGTCCGCTCAGACTGATCAGATTGATGGTCAGATCGAAGAGGTACATCAGGATGAAGCTGAGGGTAATGGAGAGGGGGATGGAAAAAGCTATCAGCAGCGTATTTTTGAACTCCCCGAGCAGGATGAGCACACACAGGACCGCAAGGCCGGCCCCGATGAGGGCGGCCCGCAGCACGTTGAAGATGGCGTTGTTGATGAATTCCGCCGGGTC
>JBNGED010000521.1:540-2353 GCA_049975605.1 Sediminispirochaetaceae bacterium
GAACTCGACATGGGCCGGCAGGTCCGGTCTGATCGACTCGATGATCCTGCGGACCTCATCCGACATCTCCTTGATGTTCCCGTCGCTCTTGGGGGTGGCGAAAATCATCACGGACTGCGTTCCGTTCATCCGGAAGAGGGTGTCGGGAAGGTCGTACTTGACGGTTACATCGGCCACATCCTCGAGCCTCAGAATACGGCCTCCCGAACTGCCGCCCGCATTGCCGCCGGTATTTCCGCCGATTCGGCCGACCTCGATATCCGGTATGTCGAAGATGGTGTCGATGCCCTTTTTCAGCCGTACGTCGAAGCGTTCGCGGCCGTTGCGGAAGGAGCCGACGGGCTCGGTCCTGTATCCCGAGCGGACATTCCTGATGACATCGTCGACCATCAGATTGTGGGACAGGAGAGCGTCCTCCTCGAGTTCCACCCGGGAGACCAGTTCGCGTACTTTGAATATCGTAATCTCCTCGGCGTCCTCCACCTTGTCCAGATGGGGCTTCAGGGTGGAGTCGAGAAGCGTGTAGAGGGCCTCCGAGTCGAGTTCGTCGCTGGTTACAGCGACGGCCAGGAAACCGGAATTTTCCCCCGTCCAGTTGCTCACCCGATAATCCCGGCTGTCTTCGGGAAGGGAGCCTTTTATTGTGGCCATAGCCGATTCCACCCTGTTGCGGGCCTCATCATAGTCTACGTCCCACTTGAAGTCGATCCGAATTCTGCTGCTGCCGTTCTGGTAGTTGGACTGTATGCGGTCGGTGTCCTGAATTCCGGCCAGGGCCCCGTCCAGAGTCGTACCGTACTGGTCCCGGAAATCGGCGGCCGTGTAGCCTGGATGGGATATGCGGATGCCGATGATCGGCTTCATCGTGTTGGGATAGAGTTTGATCGGCAGTTGGAGTACCAGGGTGATGCCGGCGGCGATCCCGACCGCCACCAGCAGGAAGAGGCCCCGCCGCTTCCGGAAAAAGAGTTCGAGCATCCTACTCTCCTTCCACGATTGTGACTGCAGCGCCGTCCGAGATCCGCCTGGTGGAAGAGGTCACGAAGAGTTCTCCCCCGGACACTCCGTCCGTGATGGTCACCAGATCCCCGTAGGAAGCGCCGACCGTGACCGGCCTGAGTTCGACTACATCATCACTGACGATGTAGAGATGGTCTTCGCCGTACTTGCGGACGATGTTCTCCGAGGGAACGGCAAGGCCGTGGTATGGCTCTTTCCGAAGCTCCACCCGGATGAATTTCCCGATAAAGAGTCCCGGGCTCCGGGAAAAACGGAGTTCCACCGGGAAGAGGCCGGTTTCGTACTCCGGCTCCGGAGATATGAGGGTCACCTGCCCGATGGTATTCGTCGGTTTACGGTCCTCGAACACCACGCAGGAGTCTCCGATCCTGACGGTGCCGATGTCCTTGTCGCTCACCAGGATCTCGCCGGTGAATGCGCCGTCATCGAGGACGGTGAGGAGGGCCTGATTCTCCTGAACAGGGTCTCCGGGGCGGAGGTCGTAATCCGCCACGACACCCCCGCTGCTTGCACGTACCGGGACCGAGTTGTAGCTGCGGCCGGCCAGTTCCCTGCGGACGGTGAACAGTATATCCCCCTGCCGGACCCGCTGACCTGTTCTCACGGCGATGGATTCCAGCGAGCCGGTGAGCGGACTCCGGTGTACGAAGCGGGCCGCAGGCTGAAGCCGGCATCCGTAGAAGACACTGCGGTACAGGTCCCGGGCTTTGAGCTCCGATACCTCGACGGGGACCGCCGTGTCTTCCGCAGGATTGCCGCCGGACCCGGACTGAGACTGGTTCTGGGATACGGC
>JBNGED010000522.1:0-4359 GCA_049975605.1 Sediminispirochaetaceae bacterium
GGAGGAGTAAAACTGTTCAAACGAAACAACGTGGTGAGTGCGGGGTCAACACTCATCGGTCTTGCCGAGCCGTTGCGTTTGCTTATGTTTGTATGCGCCGGTTTTTTCTGCGGAATGTTTGTCCCCGCTTTTTCATGGTTCCGTGATGAGTACACCACGTATCTCCTGTATGCTCTTCTTTTTCTCATCGGAGTGCAGATGGTGAGAAACGAGGTCGACCTCAAGCGGGCTATGCTCCACCCGGTAACCTTCCTCGTCCCGGCGGCGACTGTGATTGGGTCCCTCGGAGGAGGGCTGCTGGTCGGTCTCTGTTTCAGTATAGGAACAGGCAAGGCCCTCTCCCTGGCGGCCGGTTTCGGCTGGTACTCTCTGTCCGGAGTTCTGATCACGGAGATGGGGGACCCCGTCCTTGGAGCGGCTGCTTTTCTGATAAATGTGATCAGGGAGGCTATCGCGCTATTGCTGATACCATTCATGGCCCGCGTCAATCTTGCTCCCGTAGCCATCGGCATCGGCGGAGCGACAACCATGGACGTGACCCTGCCCCTTATCGAACGCAGCTGCGGAACGGATTACGTTCCTCTGGCTATCGTGAATGGGGCCGCTCTTTCGATGCTGGTGCCGTTTTTCGTCCCGTTTTTTTATACCATCGGATGAATGACTGCCGGACCTCTCCGGCGGAATCTGGCGGCGTCCGGCGGCATGTGGCGGCGTCTAAGTGAGAAGCCTTATACGGTTGAAGATATAGTCCAGGTCGTCTTTCTTCAGAATGGTCCGATAATAATCGGTACCGTCGAGCCGGATGGTGTTTTTGGCATCATCGCGGATATACTTTTTATCGACCTTCTTGTCAAACCAATGCACCAACATTATTTTGCCGTTCTTTATCTCGATGGCGGTCATTCCCCTTTTCCCGATTACACAGCCTGAATTGAATACACAGGGAACGACTGTTGACGAGCTGTATACGCGGCTCAGGGAAAGTTCTTTGCCCTTCCTTTCTTCCTGGGCGTCGATTTCCTCTTTTAAGCGGCGGATTTTGGATTCAATATCCTCGCGTTCCCTGCTTTTGGCTTTCTGGAATGCCCGCAACAGTGTCTCAATCTGATAATTGAGCGTATCGACCTTTGACATTGATTCGAACAGAGGGCGATGGGTATGGCCGATGATGCCGGCGATCCGGTTTTCCTTCGCGAACTCGTACATTCGTTTCTCTATCTTGTACTGTTTATTCTTGTCATGGGCAACCGAGTAGTGTTTTATTCTCAGGGGACGGGCGATATACCGGAGCAGCAGCCCCATGAGATCGTTGAATTTCTGATAGTAAAAAGAGAGCTGATGACCATGAAACAGAAAAAGTGTATTCTCCTTGTAATTCAAGCGGAGAGCCTCATACAGCGGGTATCGCAGGGGCAGATCGGGAAATGAAAACAGCTTGGAATCGTGGTTCCCGAATATTTTGTAGAGTTTGCCGTTTTCATAAAATGAGTCGAAAACCGTATATATGTCATCCCATCGGCGTCGAATCAGATGGAGCGGATACCGGTGCAGTTCTTCTATGTCCCCGTTGAGAATGAGAGTATAATTTTTTCTGAAATAATAGTCGCTGAGGGCTTTTTTAAAGAGAGCTGAATTGGCACAGAAATCATCGGTCGATCTTCGGTCGCCCATGTGAAGGTCACTGAAGATCACTATGTTGTCACTGTCGCTTATCGATATTTCAGGGCTTTTTTCGCAAAGCTGTCTCAAAATAATCTTATGCGGTTCCGTCTCCATAGTACTTAAAGTGTAATAATAAAATGTGGGAAAGATAAGTATTGTGTTAAATATGCGTTAAGGTAAGTAAAAAAGTGCAGTCTTTTCATAGAAACATCAGGCAGACAGTACGTATGAAAGCGAATCTTCAATCAGTTGTTTTACCTCACATGCCGAGGTGCAGCAGATAATTGATCGGCGGAAGGACGGTTCCCGGAGCAGTCTGACCAGTGCAGAGAGAACGCTGAGGTATTCCAGCTGGGAATTGGGGGGATTCGCAACCAGGAACAGAAGGTGAACAGGCTGACCGTCAATCGAATCATATTCTATGCCGGCCCGGGAGATTCCAAGGGCGACCCTGATTTTCTCGACCTGGCCGGTAGTGGCATGCGCGATAGCGATGCCTTTGCCTATTCCCGTACTTTGCTTTTTCTCGCGGGTGACAACTTCGTCTTCAAAATGAATGGCGTTCGGAAGGGAGATGAAACTTACTGCACAGCTGATTAGTTCATGCAGTGCCTCATATTTATGAGTATGTTCCAATTCGCAGATATCAGCTTCAAGCAATAACTCGCTGAAGTCACTCATCACTCAGGGGCTCCATCTCCCTTTTAATATATCGGTATATTTTGTAGCTGTATAGAGAAATTTTCCAAAATGTCATAGTTTGTCGAAGAATGGTGGTAATTCTGTGTTAAATTCTTATAAGAATTACTGTTAATGAGTAATTAATATTCCTTTATTTCTTATCTTAACAATTATATACTTGATAACTATAAAGAGAAGTTATTAACACCAATTATAGGAAAACTAGAGAATGGCAAGTATAATATTACCTGATGGCACTAATATCCAAACCAGCCCGGTGATCTCTATTCTCAACACCTTGCTCCGTAATGGAATTCCCATTGCTCATCTGTGCGGAGGCAAAGCGGTGTGCGGGACATGCAGAGTAAAAATTCTTGAAGGCGAGGAGTTCTTAAGTCCGATGGGAGAAACAGAAAAAAAACGCCTCTCGACCGGTACAAGGGACGGCACACTGCCGGAACACACCCGTCTGGCATGTCAAACATACACTCATGGTGATATAAAAATTAAAGTTTTAGCCCCCCGGCAACCCCAGATTCCGCTTTAGATTACAGGTTGCCGAAGGTCTATAACCGATCAATTATAAGTCTGATTCGGCTATCTTTTTAAGGACAAGCAGAAGGAGCTTCCAGGTCCGTCCGACTGATTTGATACTCAGACGTTCATTAGGTGTATGAACATCCTTGAGATCTGGTCCAAGGCTTATCATAGTCATATCAGGACACCGTTCTCCGATCACACCGCATTCGAGACCCGCGTGGATTGCTGTTACCTGCGGCTTTTTACCGGTAAGTTCTTTGTAAGCTTCCGATGTTATATCGATGAGCGGATTATTGGGATCGGCAGTCCAAGCTGGATAGATACTCGAGTAAGAGACCCGCGCACCCGGGCAGCGAAGAACAGCCGTTATTCGGTTAGCCATGTTATCTCTTTTACTGGTCATGGAAGATCTCTGGCTGGTTAGAACATGTATCTCGTAATCGAGCAGCTCAACGGAAGCAAGATTGCTTGAGGTCTCAACCATTCCATCAATGGATCGGCTGTATTCGTCTACTCCATGGGGCATCATAAATAAACAGTTTATTGTCTTGAAGGTTGCTTTCGGAGGGAGAACTTTCTGCGGAGGATCGGCTACCTCTTCAAGTTCAATCCGTATTCCCGGTTCGTTGTCTTTATATTCAAAGATTATGTTTTCCTTAATACTGTTAAAAATTGCCAGCATATTATCTTTTTGGGCTTTGGGAACTATGAAAGAGAGAAACATTTCTCTCGGTATTGCGTTCTGCTTACCGCCGCCTTTTAGTGTCGCTATACGGATATCAATTTTTTCCAGCAGGTTCCATAGTATCCTCGTGGCAAATTTAATTGCGTTTCCCCTATGCCGATGGATATCACCGCCGGAGTGACCTCCCCGCAAACCGGTAATTGTCATGCGGAAATACTGGTAATCAGTAGGGGTGGGACTCCATTCAATTGGTATCCACCCGGAGGTTGTTACACCCCCTGCACATCCTATGTAAAGGACCCCTTCCTCCTCAGAATCCAGATTGAGCAGCAGTCTCCCCTCTATGAGTGATGGATCAAGATTCAATGCACCGGTGAGTCCTGTTTCCTCATCGACGGTGAAAAGAGCTTCCAATGGTCCATGTTCAATATCATGTGACTCGAGAATAGCCAGGTTTATTGCAAGAGCAATGCCGTTGTCTGCTCCAAGGGTCGTGCTTTTAGCGGACAGCCAATCGCCATTTATTTTTAATTTGATAGGATCTTTTAGAAAATCATGCTCCGTACCCTGATTCTTCTCACATACCATATCCATGTGACCCTGGAGGATAACGGTTTTGCTTCCTTCATACCCACGGGTGCCTGATTTTTTTATTACAATGTTTCCTACCTCATCGGTTTTATGAGCTAGATTGTTGTTTTGGGCAAATTTTTTTAAGTAATCTCGGATTTTCTGCTCATACTGCGAACAGCGGGGAATTTTTGAGATATCTTCGAAATAGTGCCATACTC
>JBNGED010000523.1:0-1053 GCA_049975605.1 Sediminispirochaetaceae bacterium
CATGGAGGTCATCGTTCCCGGCGACGGCACCAACCGCTGGACCCTGACCCACAACAGCGACTTCGCCAAAGCCTTCACGGGGCTGCTGGGCAATCCGGGCGCCATTGGCGAGGCCTATCACATCACATCGGATGAAGCTCTAACCTGGGACCAGATTCACCGTACCATCGCCGGACGTCTCGACGTCGAAGCGAAGATCGTCCACATCCCCGCGGACCTCATCTGCCGCATGTATCCCGAATTCACCGGCCCCCTGAAGGGAGACAAGATCCATACGGCTCTTTTTGATAACACAAAAATCAAACGGCTCGTTCCGGAGTTCATCTGCAGCACTCCGTTCCACCTGGGAGTCGAAGGGGCTCTCAGACGGCTGGAAGCGTACCCCGAGGAGAACCAGGTGGACCAAGAACTCAACCGGAAGCTGGATGATATCCTGGCGCGGTACAAGCGGGCCTGGGAGGAGTAGCAGGTGTCATTATTATTCTTGACCCCTGTAAAGTATGGCCGTAGAATACTTCATCAAGGGGGTCGGGAATGAATAGAGTATGGAAAGGTATCATGGTTGTTCTCATGGTACTGAGCGTGACTGCGGGGCTCTCCGCAGCCGAACGTTTTGCGCTGGTAATCGGGAACTCGAACTACACGTCTATCAGTCCGCTCCGCAATCCGGCCAACGATGCGGAGGATATTACCGGCACTCTGAGAAGCATCGGATTCGAGGTCGATGTACTGCTCGACGCGGACCTGCGGTCGATGCGGGAGGCTGTGAGGAGCCTGGGAGACCGCTTAACGGTGAACAAGGATTCGGTGGGTCTTTTCTTCTATGCAGGGCACGGAGTGCAGTCAGGCGGGGAAAATTATCTGATCCCCCTGGGGGCGGATATCCGGACCGACAAGGATCTGCCGTACGAAGCGCTCAACGCGAACTATATTCTTGACTACCTGAACGAAGCCGGATCTTCATTCAACATGATCATACTGGACGCCTGCCGGGACAATCCTTTCTCGACCTTCCGGAGTGCCGGACGCGGTCTGGCGGTCGTGGAAGCTCCC
>JBNGED010000524.1:0-1677 GCA_049975605.1 Sediminispirochaetaceae bacterium
GCTCGTTTCTTTCACTCTCAAGTAATTAAAGAAATCCATGGCAATGCTCACATATGGAGCCAGTCTATCTGAAGTGAAATAATAGGCGGCTGCATTCGGATTGAACAGACACATAAGTTCAAGACTATCATCCGGGTCGTCTGCCCCCAGATCTTTCCCGTCAAGACCGGGAATAATCATTATTCCTGTATCCAAACCGATCGAGAAGGACCATGGACTCGAGGTACGGAAATAATAATCAACACCGCCTAACAAAGTGAGCATCAGGGAATTCCTTACACGATCTCCGTTGTCAGATACACTGCGCGTGTATAAAATTCCCGGCATGAACTGAAGAGATAATCTGTCAATCAGGAATAATCCTACATTGCCGGTTGCATCAAGTAAAAAATTGTACTCACCTTTGTGGGCCTCACGATCATCTGCATCGGTGATGAAATAGTCCGGCATCCAGGTCATATGCAATTCCCCCCCGAACTCCATGTTGCCGGCCTCGAAGACATCCTCCGACTGCGCCCACAGGCCCGCCGCACATGTCAGAAGAACCATCATTAACACGATCTTTTTCATCTTCCTACCTCCAAATAAAGTTTTGAGTATTACCTTGTAGTATGGCTAATTAAGCTGAGAAGTGCAAAAAAAACCGGCAACTTTTAAAGTCGCCGGCATATTTACTGAAAGAGATTCAGTTCGCCCGGGAACTACTCCTCCACCGCCTTGAGCTTGACGCTGTAGATGTGGGGGCTGGAGTCCTCGATCCGTTTCAGAGCGGCCTTGCTCAGGTCGGTGTCGACCTGGATGTTGGCGCAGGCTCCTTCGGCGCCCTGGAAGATGATGTTCTGCATCCGTTCCACGTTGATTTTTTCATCCCGGACTACGTCCAGGACATCGGCGAGGATGCCGACGGTGTTCTTGTGGTGGATGGAGAGCATGAACTTGGCGGGGGTCTTGAGCATCAGGTTGACGCAGTTGGGGACTTCTCCGGTATTGAGGTATTCGCCGATGATGCGGACCGTCTCGTCGGCTACCGCCAGCTGGGCCTGGTTCGTGGAGGCGCCGATGTGGTGGGTGCAGTAGATGCCCGGCTTTCCGGCCAGGGGGCTGGAGAATTCTCCGCTCTTGCCGGCGGGTTCGCCGCTGACGACATCCAGTCCGGCCCTGATGCCGCGGCTGTCGACCGCTTCGATCAGGGCATCCTCGTCCACGACTTCCGCGCGGGAGGTGTTGATGAACCAGGCGCCCTCCTTCATGGCGGTGAAAAAATCGGCATCGATCATGCCCTTCGTGTCGGGGGTCATCGCGAGATGGACACTGACTATGTCGACGGCGCGGGCGCAGTCCAGAGGTGTCTCACAGTACTTCACTCCGAGTGCCTCGGCCCGTTCGGGGGTCAGGGAGCGGCTCCAGGCGTAGACTTTCATGCCGAAGGCCTTCGCCCGGGTGATTACCTCCTGACCGATCTTGCCGGTTCCGATGATGCCCAGTTTTTTCCCGGCAATTCCATCGGCCCTGGAATACTCGGCCTTGTTCCAGAATCCTCGATTGAAGTCGGCGACATTGTCGGGAATTCGCCTGTCGATGCTCATGATGAGACCCATCGCCAGCTCCGCAACGGCGATCGAGTTCTTCCCCGGACAGTTGGCCACATAGACGCTCTTTCTCGATGCGGCCGCAACG
>JBNGED010000525.1:0-1195 GCA_049975605.1 Sediminispirochaetaceae bacterium
GACAACTGCGAGGCGTGCGGTGCAAGCTACTCGCCGGCGGAGCTGAAAAACCCGCGCTCGGCGGTTTCGGGGGCGGTGCCCGAGCAGCGCGAGTCGGATCACTATTTCTTCCGGCTCGGCGACTTCGAGGAGATGCTCAAGAGCTGGACGCGCGGCGGCGGGCTGCAACGCGAGGTAGCCAACAAGCTCGACGCGGGAACGGTGGCGAACAAGATCCACCAGAAGATCACCATTCCCTACAACTTCAAAGGCAGCGACATCAACATCACCTGCAGCATCGGAGCCGCAGTCTATCCCGACGACGGGACTACCAGGGAGTCCCTCATTCAGAATGCCATGTCCGCCATGATCGAAGCTGGGAAAAACGAGGAGAACTTCCTCCTCTTCAACTCGGACATGCACAGCCAGGCTACCGAGAGGATCTACCTCGAGAGTTCTGCCTATCGGGGTCTGGAAGAAAAACAGTTCCAGATCCACTATCAGCCGATCGTCGACTCTTCATTCCGCATAGTCGGGGCTGAAGCCCTCCTGAGATGGACCCATCCGAAGCTCGGGAACATCTCTCCGATGGTCTTCATCCCCATCGCCGAACAGTCCGGCCTTATTCTGACCATCGGCAAGTGGGTCCTGTTCAACGTTTGTACTCAGCTCGCCGAATGGAGCGGGAAGTATCCGATCTTTGTTTCCCTTAATCTGTCAGCCAGGGAGTTCTCGTCTCCTGATTTGAAGGACAATATCCTGACCGCCCTTTCGCACAGCGGTTTGAAGAACACGGACTGTCTCAAGGTCGAGATCACGGAGACAGCCTGCGTGCAGAAGCTCAACGACAGTATCGCCAACATGCAGGTCCTCGATGAACTCGGCGTTCATCTATACATCGATGACTTCGGGACGGGTCAGTCATCGCTTCGGTACCTCAAGCGGCTGCCCGCCCGGGTCCTGAAGATCGATAAGGAGTTCATCGACGACATCGACACCAACCCTGACGAGCGGAACTTCCTCTCGAACATTATCCGCATCATCAAGTCCAGGGACAAGCAGGTCGTCGCCGAAGGCGTTAGCAACGCCGAACAGGCGCGGCACCTCATCGAGATGGGATGCGACCGTATGCAGGGCTTCTACTTCAGCAAGCCCCTCTCCACCGATGACTTCTGCGCCCTGCTGGAGCGTACCGATACGCTGCCGGAGTAGATCA
>JBNGED010000526.1:0-1894 GCA_049975605.1 Sediminispirochaetaceae bacterium
CTGCATCAGATACGGGGTCCACACCGTCCAATCATGCGGAGAGCTGGAACACAACTCGAATATTATTTCTCTCATGAAAAATTTCAGCACCAGGGTCAATAAACGGCGCCGCTGCTACATCAAGCATCTCTGATTTCGGTCCTCATATTATCCGCGCGGAAGCGGGCCGTTCTGGAGCTTTCCCCCTCTACTTGTCTTCCCGCATGTAGGAGGTCCCCAGGGCCGCCGGGGGCCCAACCTTACGGTTGTGGGACTCCCACACAGTCACCAGTACGAGCACCAAGATGGTAGCGATATAAGGCGCCATGTTGAGGTAAGCGGCGGGAATATCCGTCCCCGAAGCCTGCAGCCGGAACTGCACCGCGTTGATGCCTCCGAAGAGAATAGCGCCGAGAATTGCCCGGGAGGGATTCCACATGGAAAAAATCACCAGTGCGATGACGATCCAGCCGCGCCCGCCGGTGATATTCTCCGTCCAGCCCGGTGTGTAGGCAAGGGAGAGGTGCGCTCCGCCGAGCCCAACCAGCATACCTCCGACGATTGTGTAGAGGTACCGGATTTTGGCAACGGGGATTCCCATCGCATCGGAGGTCTGCGGATTTTCCCCCACCGCCCTGAGGTTGAGACCGTACTTGGTCTTGTACATGTAGATCCAGGCCAGCGGTATCAGCAGGAATACGATGTAGGTGAGAATGTCCTGGTTGAACACGGCCCCCGCGACCGGCAGATCCGCCAGACCTGGAATCCGCTTTGCCGTGAATTTCACCGCGTTCATACCGGTCAGGTAAAAATTGTTGGACTCGGGTCCGAGCCGCTGCCCGAGGAAGCTGGCGAAGCCGGTTCCGAAAAGGGTAATGCTGAGGCCGCTGACAACCTGGTTGGCCCGCATGGTGATGGAGAGGAAGGCGTGCACCGCCGCTAAGAGCATTCCAACCATCATCGCAGTCAGTACCGCCAGGAGTAAGCTGCCTGTGTGATAGGCCACGGCAAAGGAGGAGACGGCCCCCATCAGCATCATTCCCTCCAGCCCGAGATTCAGAATTCCCGACCGTTCGGTGTATATCTCGCCGATCGTGGCATACACCAGTGAGGTTCCCGCCTTGAGGGTGATCGCCAGGATCGATGTTATCAGGGAAATCATTGCTCAGCCTCCTACTCGCTGATCCGTTTGATGCGGTACTCGGTAAACAGCGATCCCGCCAGCATGGGAAAGAGAATCATCCCCTGCAGGACCAGCCCCATCGCGGCAGGCAGCCCCATCATCATCTGGACCTGGTCCCCGCCGACCAGCAGCCCCGCCATCAGAACGGCCACGAAGAGGGCCGCTATAGGATTGAGCTGACTGAGCCAGGCGACGATAATCGCCGTGTAGCCGTAGCCGATGGACAGCCCCTGCTGGAGACGGTGGGAAATAGCGGTGACTTCGCATACTCCCGCCAGTCCGGACAGTGCTCCCGAGAGGAGCAGCGCCAGGACGATGTTTTTTTTCACATCGACCCCGAGACAGCGGGCCGCTCTCTGATTCTTACCTATCATGTTCAGCTCAAATCCCCACTTGCTCCGGTTGAGCACGATCCAGAGGATGAGCCCGAGACCAATCGCGATAAACAGGCCGGCATGGGCCCGCCCCGAGAACCGGGGAAGCCAGGCCGCTTCGGGGAACAGCTTCGTTCCCGGGAAACCGTAACCCTGCGGATCCCGCCACGCCCCGTAGTACAGTCCCTCCGCGAACAGAATGGCCACGTAATTCAGCATCAGCGTCACCAGGGTCTCATCCACGCTCAATCCCGTCTTCAGGAGGGCGGGAATACCCGCCCACAGAGCCCCGGCGAGAGAACCGATCAGGATGACCATCGGCAGCAGCAGCCAGGAAGGAAGGAAAGGCGACCAGAAC
>JBNGED010000526.1:1904-2247 GCA_049975605.1 Sediminispirochaetaceae bacterium
CCAGAACAGTGCCACCCAGGCGGCCGCCACGCCGCCGAAGGTCAGCTGTCCTTCGGCCCCGATATTCCAGAACCGCAGACGGAAGGCGATCGTCACGCCGAGACCGGTCAGCATCAGCGGGATCGCCTTCACCAGGGTCTCGGTGAAGTTGATCCAGCTGCCGAAGGCCCCGCGGAACATTCCGGCAAAAGTCCGCAGGGGATTGGTCCCGAAGATGATCAGCAGGATTCCGGTCAGTACGAGGGAGACGATGAATGAAAACACCGGAACGAGCAGAATTGCCTTCTTTGATACGGATTTACGCTTCTCAAATGTCAGTCGCATGGTTACTCCCGTAATACTC
>JBNGED010000527.1:0-1907 GCA_049975605.1 Sediminispirochaetaceae bacterium
TGCCGTCCGTCCGACTCAGGTTCGAACATGCACTGGGCCGCAATGATCAGTACCGCACCGAGAACGAATCCCATCCAGCGGAAGAAGACCAGAACATCAACCCCGGAGTCGATAAAAACCCCGGCCACGGTCGACAGGATAACGGCCCCGCCGCCGAAGCCCGCAACGGTAATACCGGTTATCAGTCCTTTCCTGTCGGGGAACCACTTCATGCCGACCGAAAGCGGTCCGACATATCCGAAGCCGATACCTGCTCCGGTGATAAGCCCCAGACTAATGAGAAGGATAAGGTAATCCCCTCCCGACACCGATGCGATCAGATACCCGGTCATGTAGAGAATGGCGGATATGTTCGCGGTGAGACGGGGGCCTTTCTGCTTCAGGAGCCTGCCGGCAAAGGTCATCGAGACGGTGAAGACGCCTATGGTCAGACCGAATATAAAGCTGCTGCCGGCATTGTTCAGACCGTATCTCTCGATGAGGGCCGGCACGAAGGTGCTCCAAGCGTATATTCCGCCGAGAATGGTCTGGGTGACAACCGAAGCTGCAAGTACTACCCATCTATTTCTCATCACGCTCTCCGTCCCTTGAGGCTCTGGTCAGCCGGTCGTTGATCGCCGCGCCGATATTATTGCCGGGAAAAGGATGGCTGACTATGAGCCGAAGGCCGGCAGAATCGAGCCGCATAAGAGCGGCATACAGGTTCGTGGCCGCTTCGCTGAGATCACCGGTCGCGCTCAGTACTTCCACCGGCCCGGAAATGTCTTTCTCACTCGGCTGCAGGAGCAGGAATCCGACTTCTGCGTCAGTCAGGAGTTCATCCGGGAATACAGTGTACAGGCGTACCGGTGTCCGCGGAGCATAGTGGGAGGGCAGCATACCCGGACTTTGGAGGGTTCCGTGATTCTGCTCTTCTTCCGGCTTCTCCTCTTCCAGCGTAGTTACCGGTCCGACGACTGATTCTATTGCTTCGCGGGTAATGCCTCCATGACGAAGGATCTTCGGTATTGGATCGATGAGAGAGAGCACCGTCGATTCAACACCTACCTGACACGCTCCTCCGTCGATGAGAACGTCGAACCTGCCTTCGAGCTGCTCCCGTACGTGGTCAGCGGTGGTGGGGCTGGTACGACCGAAAGAATTCGCGCTCGGAGCCGCTACCGGAGTGCCGGCCGCAGCTATAAGTTCGAGGGCCAGACGATGCGAAGGCATTCTGACGGCTACCGTGGGATTCCCGGCAGTCACAATATCCGGGACACGGCTGGATTTGGGCAGAACAAGGGTGAGCGGACCAGGCCAGAACCTGTCTATGAGCTTAACGGCAATATCAGGCATATCTTCCACCAGCAGTTCCACCTGCTGCCGGTCCGCGACATGAACGATCAGAGGATTGTACAGGGGACGCTGCTTGGCGGTAAATATCCTGCGGACAGCATCCGGATCGAGAGCGTCGGCCCCGAGACCGTACACGGTCTCCGTCGGGAAGACAACCAGTCCGCCCCTGCGCAGTGACTCGGCGCCTCTGGCGACCGCATCCTCGAGATCCGCCGAGGAGTTCGGATGGTCCATGATCCATCCGGCGGCCTCACGCAGGCCGTGGAATATCAGCGATTCACTGTTCAGTTCGTGCAGGTGTTTGCGGCCGTGCCCGGTGAGAACGTAGAGCCCGAAAACTCCGAGAGATCGTCCGGTTATTACATCGTGGGGATGGTCCCCGATGATGAAGGAGTGTCCGAGGTTCAATCCATACCGGCCGGCTGCCTCGCGCAGGAAGGCATCACCGGGCTTGCGGCATTCACACCCGTCTTCCTTCCCGTGCGGGCAGACATACCATTGCTCAATATGTATTCCGTTCTCCGAAAAAATACGGTCGAGCTCTCCATTTACCGTCTCGACCTCCTCCATAC
>JBNGED010000528.1:0-288 GCA_049975605.1 Sediminispirochaetaceae bacterium
CATTCTGGATGGACTTGCAGACCTCCATGCAGCGGCGGCACTTGATGCATTTCCCGGAATCACGGATCAGCGCGGAAGTGCTCTCGTCGTGGTACTGTCTGGGCTTCTCCCCTTCATATTTCAGGCCTCTCACACCGAGTTTGTTGGCCAGGGCCTGCAGTTCGCATTCGCCGTCGTTGGGGCAGTACTTGCACCCCACCGCCATGGGAAACTTTCTCATGCACTCCCGAAGGTCGCCGCACTCGTCTTTGCGTTCGCAGAATAGGCAGCTCGTCGGGTGGTTGGTCA
>JBNGED010000528.1:298-1328 GCA_049975605.1 Sediminispirochaetaceae bacterium
CTCAGAAGGAGTTCGAGCACGGTCTTGCGGGCGTTCCGCACCCGGGCCGAGGTGGTGCTGACCACCATACCTTCCCGAACGGGGGTTGAGCAGGAAGCGACCAGATTCTTGGCCCCTTCGACCTCTACGACACACATCCGGCATGCTCCCAGAGGCTCCATACCCTCCAGATAGCAGAGAGTGGGGATGTCCACCTTTACTGACCGGGCTGCTTCGAGAATGGTGGTTCCCGGCTCTACCTCGGTGGTAATGTTATCTATCGTTATCTTCATCATGAGTTATTCTCCCTTTTCACTGGGGTTTTACCATAGTCGCAGCGGAGACAGCGTTCGCACTGCCGTATCGCTTCGTTCTCGCACCAGCTGCGCTCTACTTCTTCGAAGTTGTTCACCCGCCGATCAACATCGATCACCGGAAGCTTGGTCCGCTTGTAAGGTGAAGCTTCGGCGTCGGGATCGTACGAAGTGTCGACGACCTTGTCTTCTCTCCAGAAAGCGTTGTTCTCTCCGGTCAGATATTCATCGATACCCACGGCCGCTTTCTCTCCGGCTCCGATAGCGGCAACTACCGAAACCGGTCCGGATACGGCATCGCCGCCGGCGAAGATCCAGTCCACTGAACTCTGGCCGGTGATGGGATTGACCCGGATGAACCGGTTCTCGGCAATCTGGATGTCGAGCTCCCCAGAGAACTGGGCGGGATCGAGCTTCTGACCGATCGCCACGATCACCTGGTCGGCTTCGACGATGAAGTTCTTCTCCTCGGAATGGGTAGGACGGCGTCGGCCGGAGCGGTCGAATTCACCTAGCTTCATGCATGCGCAGGTAACGCCTTTGACCTTGCCGACACCGTTGCGTTCGATGGTGATCGGCTGGGTGAGGGTTTTAAGCTTGACCCCTTCCAGCAGCGCCTCCTCTATCTCTTCTGCATACGCCGGCATCTGTTCCTGGGTCCGGCGGTAGAGGATGGTCACCTCCTCGGCTCCGAGACGGATCGCGGTACGCGCGGCGTCCACGGCGGCGTTGCCGCC
>JBNGED010000528.1:1338-3980 GCA_049975605.1 Sediminispirochaetaceae bacterium
CTTCCCTACGGGAACAGAACCGCGGATATTATACTGTTTCAGGAAATCGATGCCCTGCACGACGCCTTCAGCCTCCTCTCCCGGAACTCCGAGGCCCATGTTTACCGGAGCGCCGATGCCGAGGAATACGGCATCGTAACCCTGGGAACGGAGGTCCTTGAGGGAGAAGTCGCGGCCGAGCTTCGTGTCGGTCAGGATAGTGACTCCCATGTTCTCGATCATGCGGATTTCACGTGCAAGGGTCTCACGGGGAAGCCGGTAGGCGGGAATGGTCTGGACCATCATGCCGCCGGGACGCTGTTCCGCCTCGAAGACCGTCGGGCTGTAGCCAAGCCGTGCAAGGAAGTACGCGCAGGACAGACCGGCCGGCCCGCCCCCGATAATGGCGATCTTCCTCCGGGCGTTCTCGGCGTTCTCCAGAACTTCCGGCATCTGAACTGTGACTTCCTGGTCGACCATGAACCGCTTGATACCCCGGATGGCCACCGGATCATCTATTGAAGCACGGCGGCACTTGTCTTCGCAGGTGTGGAAACAGACCCGGGCGCACACGGCGGCAAAGGGGTTCCTCTCGCGGTGCAGGCGCAGGGCTTCTGCGTAGCGTCTCTCGCCGACGAGGGACACGAATCCGGGAACGTCGACGTTGGCCGGACATGCGCTCTGACACGGGGCTCTGACGAGCTTGGGACATACGCCTGCGGCGCAGTGCTTGTCTCTTATGTGCTGTTCATACTCTTCCCTGAAGTGACGAATCGTGGACAGTACGGGGTTGGGGGCCGTCTGACCGAGTCCGCAGAGGGCGGTGTCCTTGATCTGGTTGCCCAGCTCGATGAGCCGTTCGATATCGCCTTCCTCGCCTTCGCCCTCGGTGATCCTGGTGAGGATCTCGAGCATGCGCTTGGTGCCGACCCGGCAGGGAGTACACTTGCCGCATGATTCTTCCTGGACGAACTCGAGAAAATACCGGGCCACGTCGACCATACATGTGTCTTCATCCATGACGATGAGACCGCCGGATCCCATGATGGCGCCCAGTTCGATGAGGGTGTTGTAGTCCAGCGGTACATTCAGGTATTCCTTGGGAATACATCCACCGGAAGGTCCTCCGATCTGGGCGGCCTTGAAATTCTTGCCGTTGGGTATGCCGGCGCCGATGTCGTAGATCAGTTCCCCGAGACTGGTTCCAATCGGGACTTCCACCAGTCCGCTGATGTTGATATCGCCCGCCAGTGCGAAGACTTTGGTCCCCTTGCTCTCTTCGGTCCCGAAGGAGCTGTACCAGCCGGCGCCCCTCCCGATAATGGCGGCTACGTTGGTGTAGGTCTCGACGTTGTTTAGCAGGCTCGGCTTGCCCCACAGTCCCTTCTGAGCGGGGAAGGGAGGTCTGGGCCTGGGTTCGCCGCGTTTGCCTTCGATGGAATGTATCAAAGCGGTCTCTTCACCGCATACAAAGGCACCCGAACCCATCCTGATTTCGAGATCGAATGAAAAATCGGTGCCCAGGATTTTCTTGCCGAGCAGCCCCGCCTCGCGGGCCTGTTCGAGGGCTTTGCCGAAGCGTTCGACTGCAAGCGGGTATTCGGCGCGTACATACACAAAACCCCGGTTGGCGCCGATAGTAAATGCGGCGATTGCCATGCCTTCGATCAAACTATGCGGGTCTCCTTCCAGGACGCTTCGGTCCATGAACGCGCCCGGGTCGCCCTCATCGGCGTTGCACAGTACGTACTTCACGTCGTCTTCGGCTTTCTTGGTGAATTCCCACTTAAGCCATGTGGGGAATCCGGCGCCGCCCCGTCCGCGAAGTCCCGAGGACCTAATTTCCTCGACGACCTGGTCAGGAGTCATGCTCGTGAGCACCTTGGCGAGGGACGAGTAGCCCCCGACGGCAATGAAATCGTCGAGATTGAGAGGATCGATATATCCGCAGTTCCGCAATACGATACGAGCCTGACCGCGGTAGAAATCGACCTTGTCTACGGTATCGACTTTATTGTTGGTAGACACATTGCGGTGGGTGAGCTGCTTGACCACCGTTTTCTTCTTGAAGTGGGTCTGTACTATCTCATCGGCATCTTCAGGTTTGACACCTTCATAGAAGACATCTTCCGGTTTGACGATGATGACCGGTCCGAGAGCGCAGGGCCCGAGACAGCCGGTCTCGATGATCGGAATTGACAGCCCCGCCTTCTCGATGGCCTTCTCGAGGGCGGCCTTCACCTCCATCGCCCCGGAAGCGATACAGCCCGCTCCGGCGCAGAGGTGGATCTTCTGCTTATCGTCGGATCTGCTCTTTTCCGACGCTTTCTGTCTTTTTTTCAGTTCATCAATGCTTTTGATCTTCATATTCGCTTCCATCACGACTCCTCCCCACATGGTTCGGCTACCCGGTACGGAATGAGAATGTCCCGAACCTTTGCGGGCTTCACCCGTTGATAGACCTGATCGTTGATCATGACGACAGGGGCGAGGCCGCAGGCTCCGAAGCAGCGGCCGACTTCGAGACTGAATACCCTGTCCTCGGTTGTTTCCCCTACCTCGATTTCGAGATACTCCTGGATCGCTTCCAGGACCTCCTTGCCGCCGCGTACGTAACAGGCGGTCCCAAGACAGACCCGAACGATATTTTTCCCCCTGGGCAC
>JBNGED010000529.1:0-2399 GCA_049975605.1 Sediminispirochaetaceae bacterium
CCCGCAGACCAGTCATCGCATCGCGAATTTCTGCGGAACTGGCCGGATGTGCGGTCCGAGGGGCTCGATATTGCTGCCGCCTTTGAAGCGCGGGAAATTGTGTTGTTTCGATCACATCTGAAGCCTGACGGAGCAGAATATGAAGAGCTGTACTCGGCACAACTTGGAGGAGACGGGGACCGTGTATGAAATGGAGTAAAGCTGATATAGATAAAGAGAGGGTTCGGCGGATAGCCGACCAGTACGACATAGATGTGCTCACCGCCGCGATTCTGGTAAGAAGGGGAGTCGAGAGCGCGGAGGAGATCAAATTCTATCTGGAAAATGATCTGCTCTTCACTCACAATCCCTTTCTTTTCACTGAGATGGAAGACGTTGTCGATCGTATTCTACTGGCTGCTGCTGAGGGTGAAAAGGTAAAAATATTCGGCGACCGGGATGTTGATGGAATCACTTCGACGGTCCTGTTGAAGGAGGGGCTGGAGAAACTCGGACTGGAGGTCGGTTGGGCCCTGCCCCTCGGCAATGATCCCTACGGCTTGACCATGGAAGTGGTGGAGGAGTTCGCCCGTGAGGGTGGTGAGCTCCTCATAACTGTAGACTGCGGTATATCGAATCTGAAGGAGATAGCCCGCCTCGCGGATCTGGGAGTCGATACTATCGTTATTGACCATCACAATCCCCAGGAGGAGCTGCCTCCCGCTCTGGCAATCATCGACCCGAAGATGGAAGAGTCGGGATATCCGTTCCGCGACCTTGCAGGCTGCGGGGTAGTGGCCAAATTGCTCTGGGCCCTGGAATTCAGCCAGACGGAGCTCTATAAACAGGAGATAGTCCTTCTTCACACCCGTCCCGGGAACGACACTGTTATCCTGGAGGCGGTGAAGCTGTCGAACCTTGTTGAAGTTGACCGAGTTTCGGAGAACCTGGTACCCGGCATCGTCCGGCCGGACCAGACCAGGGTCGCCGGCTTCCTCATGGACACACAGATTATCGTGTATGATGAACCGGTCCACCGAAAGCTGCTTCGGAAGGCCTTCGGTCCCGGCGTCGAAATCAATCTGATCGATGCCGCACCCGAGATATGGAAGGTATTTCCCGCTCTCAAGGGATTGAGTCTGCTGAAGATACGCGACCGAAGCCGTACCAACCGTTACCAGAACAGCCTGGTCTCCGAAATCGATATCTTTATCAACCTGTTCAGTTCGTACGTGGTCCACAGGTACCCGGCGCTTTCTTCGGAGTATGAACGGAATCTTGATCTGGTGGCACTCGGCACCCTTGCCGACCTGATGCCTCTCAGCGATGAGAACCGGCTCCTGGTCAAGCGGGGAATGGCACAGCTCAATACGGTCGAGAGGGCCGGTATCCATGAACTCCTCCTCCAGCAGAGACTGCTCGGCAAGAAGATTAGCACCACCGACGTGGGCTGGCAGATTTCTCCCGCGATCAATGCGACCGGAAGACTCGGAGTGCCTGACAAGGCCGCGGAGCTGTTCATGACCGCCGATGGCGAGTATCGGAGGAAACTCGCTGAGGAAATATTTGCATTGAACCGGCAGCGGAAGAAGCTGGGGGAATCGGCCTGGAATAAAGTCCTCCCGAAAGCGGAAAAGAGCCTGGAAAAGCTTGGGGGGCGGATGGTGCTGGTAAAGGACGGTGCCATTCACCGGGGGATCACCGGTATCATCGCCGCGCGTCTGGTGCAGTACTTCGGAGTACCTGCGACGGTGATTGCAAGGCTCGACACGCATCTCGTGGGAAGTATGCGGAGTATAAAGGGCTTTCATTTGAAGGAGTTCCTCTACAAATTCGAGGACATCTTCATCGACTACGGCGGGCATGACTATGCTGCCGGCTTCAGTCTCGATCATGACCGGTACGATGAATTCGAACAGCGGTTTAGTGAAACGGTACACCTTTTAAAGCCCCAGGAGCAGGAGGAAGATATCCTCGAGATTGATGCTGAACTCCCGCTCAAATACCTCAATCCTCAGCTTCACTCTCTGGTAGAGCAGTTCGAACCGTACGGTGAGGAGAACCCTCCGATCGTATTTTTGGCACGCGGACTGAAGGTGGTCAATCTGGACATTGTAGGGAAGAGCGGGCAGCCCCACGCGAAGCTGCTCCTTGACTCGGGAAGCTTCAAATGGCCTGCAATATTCTGGCGTGCCGGCGACAGAGTTGGTAAGGATTTTTCGATGGGAGACGATGTGGATATAGTCTTCAGACTGGGAAGGAACTACTTCCAGAACACAGAGACCTCACAGCTCACGATACTCGACCTGAAGAGAAGCCAATGATTACAACGCGAATAGACAGAACCACTCTGGTAAAAATTACGTGCATACTGATGCTGCTCATTTTCCCAAATCCGGTACGGGCTCAGAGCAATGCAG
>JBNGED010000530.1:0-1581 GCA_049975605.1 Sediminispirochaetaceae bacterium
GTCGTGAAACCTCCTCAGTATGCCGGGTTTTTTCCACTTGAGGCATCTGCGGAAAGCTGATGTCCCGGGGAAAGGGCCGCCGGTTCTCCCGGTCGAAGGACCAGCGGCCGCCTTCGGGCTTCTCCCCGAAGACCAGCACATTCATCCGTTGTCTCTGCGCGATGTAGAAGCTGTTCATACGGAGTGTCTTTCCGGTGAGTGCGGAATCGACCTCTTCGGCGCTCAGCAGGAACTTCCTGCTCCTCAGAAAGGTGAGGGGGAGGGCCAGCTGTGATGAATACTCAGCCAGTCGTTTTTTAAGATCCTTCGAATCCGGTTCGTACGCGAGCAGCTCTTGTGCCCCGGATTTCCGTACCGCGTCGGCAAGTTTGTCCGCATAACTGCGTCTGTCATTCAGGTCGTAGTAATACATCTTCCGGGACGTCTGCAGTTCTTCACGATGGGACCGCATGGAACTGAGAATGAGTATCAGCTTGTGTTTGTGATAGCGGAATCTGCGGCACAGTTCCTCGTCCTCCGCCATGAAGATGGAGCCGGCCGGATGTTCGGGAAAGAGCTGGTTACCGAAGACTATGAGCAGCTTCGAGGACATCCATGCTCCTATCTGAGGGCCGAGAGACCGCCGTCGATGTGGAGGATCTGGCCGGTAATCCAGGCAGATGAAGGTCCGAGAAGATACGTGACTCCCGCGGCAATATCATCTGCGGTTCCGATCCGCTTGAGCGGATGCCGTTCCGCAGAAGCCTGGCGCTGTTTCTCATTCGCCAGTATTCTGGAAGCCAGGGGGGTGTCGGTGATGGAAGGTGCAACAGCATTGACCCGGATGTTGCTGACGGCATACTCGGCTGCCAGTGATCGGACCAGCCCCTCTACGGCACCTTTGGCTGCCGCTACGCTGGAGTGAAAGACCATACCAGTCTGGACAGCTACTGTGGAGAACAGGACCACACTGCCGCCGCCTCCCGCTTTGAGGGGTTTCTCGAGGAACTGAATCACCCGTACGGCCCCGAGCAGGTTAATTTCGAAGTCGGACCGGAACTGATCAATGGTGAGACGCTTGAATTGACCGAGCTGGATAGTGCCGGGACAGTAAACCAGTCCGTCGATGTTTTCCGGCACTTCGATCGCACCAATATCTTCAAGCACATCAACTGTCACGTGCTGTATTCCCTGCCGGTCGAGCTCCTCAGAGCGGTTTCGGCTCCAAACCTGTACCTCGGCGCCCAGTTCGATCAAATCGGCTGCTATCTGAAGACCGATACCCGAGCTGCCGCCTACAACAATATATTTCTGTCCGTTTACATCATTCATAATCCGATTTTATTTCCTCCTGCATGCCGCTATCCACAACCGATACGATATACGGCCGAAGCTGAGCCGGCGTAATGATGTCATCGATGGAACCGACCTTCTTCGCCCTCATGACGGAGTGGATACGGTCGAACTTCTGGCCGAGCTCGGTCTGTTTTTCATTATAGACCCGGCTGAAGAGATCGGTGTAGTCTTTTTGGGAAATTTTTCTCAATTTGAGGTCCTTCTCGGCCTGGACGATCCGCTCATCCGCGTAACTCTCCTTCATGA
>JBNGED010000531.1:0-2476 GCA_049975605.1 Sediminispirochaetaceae bacterium
AGGGCCCTGGCGCAGGAGCCGAGAGTCATTCTGCTCGATGAGCCGACGGCCTTCCTCGATGTAACCCGCAAACTCGAGCTCATGCAGCTGCTGAGCAGAATCGGCCGGGAGCACGGGACCGCGGTCCTGGTCTCTTCGCATGACCTCGAGCTGGTCCTGCAGGTCGCGGAATCGGTATGGCTCCTGAACGAACAGGGAAATGTTCGTTCAGGGAGGCCGGGTGACGAGGGTTTTCTTGCGGGGATCAAGCGGACGTTCCGGATTCCCGACTCTTACCGGATCCACAATGGGATGGCGTTTTGATATATGAAACAGACCTTCAAGGCTGTAAAATGCCGGCACGGTGCCGAATTTCACGTAAAAGTGAAGTCCGCCTTGTTCCAAAAGAAAATTGAATGTGTTACTATATATTCGATTTAACTAAAATCACACACATTGACTGAATGAAGGGGAAAAAATCATGAACAAAATTGCGGTTGAGCTCAATGAGACCTTGAAAGGTACCATAGCGGAACGGCTGTTTTCCGACCTCGGACGGCGCTTCTACTTTCCCAAGGGAATAGTGGCCCAGTCAGCCGAAGCAAAGCAGAAAGCAACCACCTACAATGCTACGGTCGGTATGGCCACCAGCGGGAAGAAGCCTCTCTTCCTGCCGAGTATACAGAAGCTGATCACCGGACTGTCCGAGAACGAGATATATCCCTATGCTCCTACCCCCGGCGTACCCGAGCTGCGGGAAATCTGGCGGAAGGAGATGGAGGAAAAGAACCCCTCCCTGAAGGGGAAGCTCACCTCGAGTCCCCTGGTGGCGACGGGCCTGACCCACGCTATTCTGGTAGCGGCGGACCTCTTTGTCGAAAAGGGCGATAAGGTGATCGTTCCCGACATGTTCTGGGGCAACTACCGGCTTATGTTCGAAGAACGGCGGGAGGCCGAGCTGGTGACCTTCCCGTTTTTCGATGAGAAGGGCGGGATCAACCTCGCGGCCCTCGAACAGGCCATGCGCAGCGCAGGAAGCAAGATGGTGCTGGTCCTCAATTTTCCCAATAATCCGACCGGGTATTCGCCGACTGAAGCCGAGGCGCTGGCGATTGCGGATCTGCTGAAAAAACTGGCGGAAGAGGGCAACAATGTCCTCTGTATCACCGACGACGCCTACTTCGGTCTCTTCTACGAAGAGGGGACCTACCGGGAGTCCCTGTTCGGTCTGCTGGCCGATATCCATGAGAATCTCCTGGCGGTGAAGGTGGACGGCGCGACGAAGGAGGAGCTTGCCTGGGGATTCAGAATCGGCTTCGTGACATACGCCGCCAAGGGGCTGACTTCCGATCATTATGAGGCCCTGCAGAAGAAGAGCATGGGGGCCGTGCGTTCATCCATCTCGAACTCCAACCGGATGGCGCAGAGTCTGATTCTCAAGGCGCTTCAGGACCCGCATTATATCGCTGAAAAGGAGAAGGCCTTCGAGATACTCGAAGCCCGTTACCGCAAGGTCCGCGAGGTAGTCGACGCGATGAGCAGCGATTCGCCGCTCCACCCGCTTCCCTTCAATTCGGGGTACTTCATGACCTTCAAGTATGACGGGGATGCTGAAAAGCTCCGTGTCTACCTGCTGGACGAATACGGCGTGGGAACTATCGCTATCGGGACCGAATACCTGCGGGTAGCCTATTCGAGTGTTGATATCGAGAACATAGAAGACCTCTACCGCATCATCGACAAAGCCGCCCGCGAGGCCGCAAAGTAGGAAGATATGCCGTCAGGATCGGGTGCGGGGGATTTCTCCCTCAAGACGAAGATCTACCTCACCGATGCTGACGGCGCACAATTCATGGGGATCGGTGTGCTGTGGCTGATGCAGCACATCGATGCCTGCGGTTCGATCCGCAAAGCGGCTGCCGAGATGCACCTCTCATACGCCAAGGCCCACCGGATGATACGGGACGTGGAAGGCGCTACAGGGCTGCAGCTCGTCGAAAGACGGAAGGGCGGCACGCAGCGGGAAGGGACCAGCCTCACCCCGACAGGCAGAAAATTCATCGAAATATATCAGCGCTTCCAGAATGAAGTAAAAGAAAACGCCGAGGACTCCTTCCGATGGTTCCGCAGGGAGCTCGGCGATCTCTATTGACGAGCCCTGTTTCTGCAGGGCCCGGGGCGGTATGTGCGGCCGTGCAGTACGTGCGGAACGGGCGGCGGCCGTCGATCAGGCTGTCTGAACCGGTCCCCTACAGGAACTCCACTCCGGCACGGTGATACTCTTCGATCATATCGTCCGGCCAGATGCTGACCTGGACCTCTCCGATGTGGGACTTCTGCAGCAGGAGCATGCAGATCCGCGACTGGCCGATTCCACCTCCTATGGAGAGAGGGATGTCGCCGCTCAGAACCCCGGCCTGGAAATCGAGTTCCTTCCGGTCCTCCAGTCCCATTTCATTGAGCTGGGCTTCCAATGATTCGGGGGAGACCCTGATAC
>JBNGED010000532.1:0-1343 GCA_049975605.1 Sediminispirochaetaceae bacterium
GTGCGGCCTTCCCCTTCTCGGCGCTCTATCCTCCGGCCGATGTACGCCCTGATGAGCGTTCCGAGGGTCAGGCCGACGCCGACGGCGGACAGGAAGAGCCAGAAGTACTCGGAATGCACATTCAAAGCATTACAGTTCATAAAGTGCGCGGAATTTCCCCTCCAGGTATCTCATGAAATAGTCCGGATTCAGGGCTTCACCGGTCACATTCTGACACAACTCGGCGGCCGTGTACACCGCGCCGTGCCGGTGAATGTTTTCCCGCTGCCATTCACGCAGCGGCTTCAGTTCCCCCCTGCCGATCATCTCATCCATATCGGGAAGCTGCTGTTGCATCGTATTCAGGAACTGTGCCCCGTACAGGTTCCCCAGGGCGTAGGTCGGAAAGTAGCCGATGGCGCCCATGGACCAGTGAACGTCCTGCAGTACGCCCTGTGCATCATCGGAGGGAGTGATCCTGAGGAGCCTCTGCATTCCCTCGTTCCAGGCGTCCGGAAGATCCTTTACCCGCAGGTCGCCGTTCACCATCGCCAGCTCCAGGTCGAAGCGGAGGATGACGTGCAGGCTGTAGGTAACTTCGTCCGCATTGATGCGGATGAGGCTGCGCTCCACCTTGTTGACTCCCCGCATGAATGTCAGCTGATCGATGTCATCCAGCTGCTCCGGGAAAAATTCCGTCTTCAGGATGGGAAAATAGTGTTCCCAGAAACGGGGACTGCGTCCTATGAGATTCTCCCAGGTGCGGGACTGCGATTCATGGATCCCGAGACTTGTTCCATCCCCGAGGCAGGATCCGTGGTACTTAGGATCTATCCCGAGCTCGTACAGGGCATGTCCCCCCTCATGGATCGTTCCGAACAGGGCGTTCAGAAGATCTTCTTCCCGGTAGTGGGTGGTGACCCTGATATCATCTCCTCCCAGGGATGTGGTGAAGGGATGAGCGCTCTCGTCCAGCCGGCCCCTGTCGAATTCATACCCCATGTCCCGGAGCACCCGCAGGCTGAACTCCCTCTGGCGGTCCGCCGGATAGGTCCGGTAACGGAATGAATCTTCCACCGCCTGACCGTCAATGATTGTATCCACCATGCTGCTCAGCTGCTGCTGGAGCCGTTCGAAGACCGGCTTTACCTGTCCGGTGAGCATTCCCGGCTCGAACTCGTCGAGCAGAGCATCGTACGGCTGTTCCAGATACCCCACGGCGGAAGCCTTCTCGCAGACGAGTGAGAGAATTTTTTCCAGATGGGGCCGGAAATGGGAAAAATCGCTCTGCTTACGCGCTTCGATCCAGGCCGCCTGGGCCCGGCTGGCGGCCTGTGCCATCTCGGTGACCAGACGCCGGGGGA
>JBNGED010000532.1:1353-1705 GCA_049975605.1 Sediminispirochaetaceae bacterium
TTCGTATCCGCGGCCGAATGCCCGCAGGAAGGCCTTGTCGTCGTTTTTGTCTCCTGTTTTTTCCCCGTTGTTACTCAGATGAATACCCGCGGAATCCGTGAAACCCGCATCGCCGAGGAGGTCCGCGACCTCCCTGGACGTGAGGCGGTCGTGTACAAAACCTTCGAGAAGGGCGATCTGTTCGGACCGTTCGCCGATAGCCTTCGGAGGCATTCCCGTCTCCTGGTCCCACTGGAGCAGGGCGGCTGTGTGGACCATCAGTTGTTTTTCTCTGTCGATTGCACGAAGCTTCTGCAGGGCCTTCTCAGGCTTCATGATGTTCTCCTCCGGTTGTTATGAGAATAGATGAGCC
>JBNGED010000533.1:0-1546 GCA_049975605.1 Sediminispirochaetaceae bacterium
GTGATTCGGGAGACCCTGCAGCAGGCCGGGGCCGCGGCGGAGGATATCGCCTCCATCGGAATCACCAATCAGCGGGAGACCACCGTTGTATGGGACCGGGAGACAGGCCGGCCGTACTACAGGGCCATCGTGTGGCAGGACACGCGGACCGCTTCCATCATCGAGAAGCTGGCGGTGAAGGGAGACAAGGACTGTTACCGGGAGAAGGTGGGGCTGCCCCTGGCAACCTACTTTTCCGGGCCGAAGCTGAAGTGGATCATGGAAAACGTACCGGAAGCGGCCGAAGCGGCCCGGACAGGCAAGGCCCTGTTCGGCACCATGGATACCTGGGTCGTGTGGTGGCTGACCGGGGGACCCGACGGGGGCTCCCATGTGACCGACGTCACCAATGCCAGCCGTACGATGCTGATGAATATAAATACCCTCGAGTGGGACGATGAGATGCTCAAGGTTATGGGAGTGCCTGCTTCCATGCTGCCGGAGATCCGGCCTTCAAGCGATCCCGGTCTGTACGGCTACACCCTCGAAGATGGTCCTCTGGGAGGAAAAATCCCGGTGGCCGGAATCCTGGGGGACCAGCAGGCGGCGCTGTTCGGACAGACATGCTTCAGTCCCGGAGAGGCGAAGAGCACATACGGTACGGGAGGCTTCCTCCTTCTGAACACCGACACCGAAGCGGTGCAGTCGAAGCACGGGCTGCTGACTACGGTGGGATACAAGATCGGCGATCAGCCGGCGGTGTATGCCCTCGAAGGTTCTATCGCCGTAGCGGGGTCCCTGGTGCAGTGGTTCCGCGACAATCTCCAGATGATAAAAGAGGCTCCGGAGATCAACATCCTTGCCGAGCAGGTGGAGGACAACGGCGGGATCTACATCGTGCCGGCTTTTTCCGGACTCTTCGCGCCCTACTGGAACAGCAGCGCCCGGGGGATTATCGCCGGACTCACCCACTACGTGACCAGATCGCACCTGGCGCGGGCGGTCCTCGAAGCGACCGGGTACCAGGTGGCGGAGCTGATCGAATCGATGGAGAAGGACTCCGGCGTGCAGCTCACTGAACTTAAGGTGGACGGCGGTATGGTGGCCAGCGAGCTGCTGATGCAGTTCCAGGCGGATATCCTCAACACGAAGGTAATACGGCCCGAAGTGACCGAAACGACCGCCCTCGGCTCGGCTTACGCCGCCGGACTGGCAGTCGGGTTCTGGACCAGCCAGGAGGACCTCCGGCGGAACTGGAAGGTCGGGAAGACCTGGGACCCGCATATGGAGGAGAAAAAGCGGACGAAACTGATGAAGGGCTGGAAGAAGGCCGTGCAGCGTACCATGGAGTGGGTCGAATAGTTGTGGAGAATCTGGAAAAATTTGGAAATATTATGCTTGACATATGGTTATCCCTTGCAGTACAAAGGAAGAGAGATTTTTCAAGGAGGATCAAGTTATGAAGTACAGAATCAAAGTGGACAAGGATAAATGTATCGCCGACGGCGTGTGCTACTCAATGGATCCCGATCACTACGTAGAAGATGATGAAGGCAAGGCGGAAGCC
>JBNGED010000534.1:0-1931 GCA_049975605.1 Sediminispirochaetaceae bacterium
TGCTGCTCTACGACGTACTGCTCGAACTCGACGGTGAAAAACGCAAAAGTTTCCTGAAGGAACTGCCGGAATACGAGCAGATTTTTTTCACCTTCCTGCCTGACGAGCGGTACCTCGAACTGGCGGACGACGATACTTCCATGTACCTGGTTGAAAACGGATGCATCCAGAAGATGAAGAACACATGAAAAAAGATCCCGCTGAAAAAAAAGGCCAGCACCGGCAGGATGATACTTCGCACGAAAAATCTGATCTGAAGCAAGCCCCGCCCTGGGAGGAAGTCGGCCGGGGGACCCGGAAGATCCCGAAGGGAGCCGCAGAAATACTCCAGCACTATTTCGACGCCCATCAGATCGAAATGGCAGGCGAGTACCATTCATTTTTTTCAAGCTGGAAAGACCTCGCGGGCATCGATCTCGCCGCCCATTCAAAACCCAGGGATATAAAAAACGAGATCCTCATCGTCGAAGCCGATCATCCCGGATGGATGCAGATGATCACCATGAAGAAGCGGGAAATTCTGCGTGAAGTCCGGCGCCGTTTTCCCCAGATCAGGATCAAGGACGTGAGGGTTGTGCTCTATTCCGGCCCGCAGAGAATTGCTGAAGGCGGGATGGAAAGTCAAAGCGCCGATTGGTCGCAAAGGACTTCAGAAGATGGTACAAACGTTGGAGCAGTAGACGGCGAAAAGACAGCCCGCGGCCCTGAAGATGATCCTACACAGAAAGGTAAAACAACCGGACGCCGGGAAGAGACTCCTGCAGCACTCGAAGGGAAGAAAGATTCGGCTGCAGAAGTAGCAGACCGGGAGCCGCAAAGCCAGCCGAAAGAGGGGGCCTTCAGTGAAAAAGAGCCCGAGGGATCCGGCGGCGAATCGAAGGATAGTCAGAAAAAGAGGCTGGAGGATGCGCTCAGGAAATTAGGCCAACGACTCTCTAGTTTGCCGAAAAATGGTGGTAAATAGGCGATAGATTCTTAATGTGCCGGCAAATACTGGGCTATGAACTGTAAGGGGAATTAAAATTGTTGCTGCATAAGCAGATACTTGTCGTTCAGCACCATGAGTCTGCATACTAAGATATTGACATAAACCCTGATGCTTGAGTATACTACCTGACCTACGGGCATAGGTGTGCCCTTTTACATGAAAATTCCGCTTTTTGCGATTTTATAAGGAGATATTCGATGAAGAGGACCTATCAGCCGAGCAAAATGAAAAGAAACCGCAAATTTGGATTTCGCGCTCGTATGGCAACCAAGGGTGGACGGAAGGTTCTTGCACGCAGACGGGCTAAAGGCAGGGCTAAACTCTCCGTCGCAGATGAAAAGAAGCCTTACTAAACAAGAACGGCTGAAGAAGAAGAAAGATATCAGCCGGGTATTTGCGTCGTCTAATAAAGTATCATGTTTTGGTGCAAAGCTTTTTTACAGAGAAAACGGACTCGATACGAACCGATTGATGGTAACTCTCGTTCGAAATTATGGTTCCTCTGTTCAGAGGAACCGGGCGAAGCGCGTTATGAAGGAGGCGTATAGGCTCATGAAGGCCTACCTCCAGACCGGATTTGACATGGTGATTGTGCTATTTCCACACACCGATACACTACAGAATCGAATGAATCAATTGCAGCAGCTGTGCAGTAAAGCAGCGCTCAGTGCGAATCCCGATACCACCTGGAAATCAGACTGACCCTCGGAGACTGCCGTTTTCCTGTGCCGACACATACCCGGAAGATACTCAATTCATAATGCTTTACAAAACCAGGAGTGAGTATGGACAAGCGAACATTATTGGCGGTGGTATTATCAGTAGCGGTAATCACAGTCGGATTCATAATACAAAGTAAGTTTTTTATGCCGCCTCCGGAGGAGATGGCCCAGACGCAGACGGCCCAGGATCAGGCTGCCGGCGGGACCGCGGCCGCAGAATC
>JBNGED010000535.1:0-2180 GCA_049975605.1 Sediminispirochaetaceae bacterium
GATATATAATAAAGCGTCTGCTTATTTCTATTGTCACCATATTCGTTCTGGCGGGGATCGTATTCTTTCTGATTCGACTTCTGCCCGGCGACCCGTTTCTCAATGAAAAAGTCCCGGATGAAATTCAGGAAAGGATGCGGGAGTACTACGGTCTAAACGAGCCGGTGATAGTGCAGTTTTTTACCTACCTGAAGAATCTTATTCGCGGTGACATGGGATACTCGCTCCGCTACAAGAACCGTTCGGTAAATGAAATTCTGTTCGAGGCTTTTCCTTATTCCGCGGATCTAGGCATACGGGCGACCATCTTTGCTCTGCTTATCGGGGTTTTCCTTGGAATTGTTGCTGCAAAAAATAAGGGCCGTAAATGGGACAACATAAGCATGATTATTGCCATTATCGGCGTCTCCGTGCCGAGTTTCATTATCGGCAGTCTGCTGCAGTATTTTCTGGCGGTGAAGCTCAAGATACTGCCTGTTGCGCAGTACACTTCATTGCGGCACACCTTGATGCCGACCTTTGCACTGGGACTCAACACGCTGGCTGTTCTGGCACGTCTAATGCGGACGAGCATGATCGAAGTCGTAAGCATGGACTTTATAAAAAATGCCCGGGCAAAAGGTTTATCAGAATTCCAGATTACCTGGAAGCACCAGATCCGAAACGCGATCCTGCCGGTCGTCACGATTTTAGGAACAACCGTAGCGGCTTTGCTTACGGGGACCTTCGTAATTGAAAATATATTCGCCATTCCCGGATTGGGAAAGCACTACGTCTTAGGAATACAGAACCTGGATTATTCAATGGTGTCTGGTTTGACATTGTTTTTCGGTACCTTTCTGGTGGCCACACAGTTTATCGTTGATATTCTTTATGGCTTTATTGACCCGCGAATACGGATTGCCGGCAGAGGGGGAAAGAAGTAATGGCTGATACAGTGTTCGAATTGGATGATTTTACAGTTGTCGGCAAAGATGCAGTGAAGAGCGAGACGGTGAACCGGCCCAGCATCAGTTACTGGCAGGACGCCGGCAGGCGGCTGCGCGGTAATAAAATCGCTATGCTGGCATTGGTGGTAATCGCGCTGTATGCCGTTATGGCAATAGTAGGGCCGATGATGGTACCTTACCAATACAATACCACCGAGTTGGCCGAGAACAACCTGTCAATGAGTGCGGAGCATCCTTTTGGAACAGACGCTCTTGGCCGTGATTTGTGGGCACGTGTATGGGTTGGAGCCCGGGTGTCCCTGATGATAGGTCTGGTGGCCGCAGTCATACAGACTACGATAGGCGTTTTTATTGGAGGTATATCCGGATACATAGGCGGCAATTTTGACCTCTTCCTGATGAGAATTATTGACATTCTTAATGCGGTACCATTCCTGATTTTCGTGATTCTGATCATGATGATTTTTGGAGCGGGGGTGATACCGATAATAATGGCCTTTGCAATAACCGGATGGATACAGATGGCAAGGCTGGTGCGGGGTCAGGTGCTTCAACTGAAGGAGCAGGAATTTATTCTCGCTTCAAAAGCCCTCGGAGCGAGTCCGGTCAGGCTGATAATGAAGCACCTCATACCGAACATGGCCGGAGTCATTATAGTAACGCTGACTATGCGGATCCCCCAGGCGATATTCACTGAGGCGTTTCTGAGTTATATCGGTATCGGTGTTAAACCTCCGATGACGAGCTGGGGACAGCTCGCCAACATGGGAGCACAGGCTATGCGGGTCTATCCCCATCAGCTGCTTATACCGGCTTTCTTTATCAGCACCATGATGCTTGCACTGCAGATATTCGGGGACGGACTGCGTGACGCCCTGGATCCGAAACAGAGAAGGTAAGGCAGGTAATGGAACAGGACAGAATACTTGATATAGATAACCTGAGTGTCTCTTTTGATACCTATGCGGGGGAAGTACAGGCAGTCAGGGGAGTAAGTTTTCACCTGAACAGGGGAGAATTGATCTCGATAGTCGGAGAATCAGGCTGCGGTAAAAGCGTCACCGTGCAGTCGGTCATCAAGTTATTGCCGGATCCGCCCGTTCGCTATAAGAGCGGATCGATACGCTTTGAAAAAAAAGATCTCATGAAGTTGTCCTACAAAGATATCGAGGAAATCAGAGGCCGGGACATTGCAATGATTCTCCAGGATCCCATGACTTCATTGAATCC
>JBNGED010000536.1:0-1814 GCA_049975605.1 Sediminispirochaetaceae bacterium
TATAACCAGCTCTCGGCGAACCTGCGGTCGTCGATTATTCCAAGGCTCTGCAGCTTGTCCAGGGCCCGATTGATGATGCTGTCGGAAAAACCCCGCTGCCTGAGCTTCAGGACCATTTCGTACCTGGCGTGATCGCGCCGGGCAGACAACTGCAGCGATTTGTGAACCGCTGCATGGAACTCCGAAGCCTGCTGAAGTACTTCACGCAGCTCTTCCGTAACGGGCATGTCCCGATGGATATTGAGATCAAAGTAGCTTTCCGGAGAGATAAAAAAAGAGGAGCCGTCGGAGAACCGGATGTGAACCGATTCCCCTGAAGCTCCTGTTTTTATCGAAGAAATCGTGGTATTAACGCTTGGAGAACTGGAATTTTCTGCGTGCACCACGCTGACCGTACTTCTTTCGTTCAACCATACGCGAATCACGGGTGAGAAACCCGTTGGCCTTCAGGGAAGGCTTGTTCGAATCGTCGTAGGTAACCAGCGCCCTTGCCAGACCGTGCCGACAGGCGCCTGCCTGACCGGTTGGTCCGCCGCCCCGCACATTGATCATGATGTCGTACTTGCCAAGTGAGTCGGTCACGTCAAGGGGCTGCTGAACAACATAGGTCAGACCGGGGTTCTTGAAGTATTCATCCACATCCCTGCCGTTCACGGTAATCTTGCCGTTTCCTTCCCGCAAAAAAACGCGGGCAACGGAGGTTTTTCTTCTGCCAGTTCCAATTGAAAGATTGATATTATCCACTTCTTACTCCCTCTCTTCAGATTTCCAGCTTCTCGGGCTTCTGTGCTGCATGCGGGTGATTGGGGCCGGCGTACACCTTGAGATTCTTGTACATCTTGCGCCCCAGGGGGCCCTTCGGAAGCATGCCCCACACAGCCCGTTCCATGGGATAGACCGGTTTGCGGGCCAGAGCCTTCGTAAAATTCTCCCCGCTGATTCCTCCGGGATAACCGGAATGGCGATAGTACATCTTCTGCTGAGCCTTGCGGCCTGTGAGCTCCACCTTGGCGGCGTTCACCACGATCACATAGTCACCCATTTCCTGGTGATTCATATATTCAGGTTTGTTCTTGCCCCGCAGCAGAGTTGCGATCTTAACCGCGGCCCTGCCGAGCCGCTGACCCTCTACATCCACTACGTACCATTTTCTTTCGATCTCTTTCGGATTTCTAAATATCGTCTTCATATTTTCCTCTATCTCTATATGCGTAATAGTTTTCGTACCGTTCGACAAGTGATGTGCATCATTTCATATTTGTAAATTATTGTCAAGACCGATGGGAAAGGGGGTACCGGTCCCGGCGATGATTTCACTTATTCTTCGGCGGCTGCGGAACCACTCGACGAATCGGGATTCTTCTCTTTCTTCTTCTCCTCCAGTCTGTCACGGATATCGGCAATTCCGATCAATATGGCGACCAGTCCGATGAGCAGTGTCAGAACCGGTATCCCGCCCTTGAGAAAATCGATCACATACGGCCACCACTGCAGAGCCCATTGCCCGGGCAATACAGAATAGACCGTAAATGTCAGAAACAGTATTCCAATAATTACAGCCGCCATGTGTTCTCCTCCTTCTCGATTACGGGAAAACGTGCCACTTCTGCGCTGTGCGCAGGACGTCTATCTATCATATCGAAATATGACTCTCCGTCAATACATCTACTCGAGTCTGCTCCTTATCAGCATGACGATAAAACCTGCCGCAAAAAGTCCCAGGGGAAGATTGAACATGACAACGTCAACCTTCAGTACTTCGGGGATTATATACACATTCGCGGGAACTACGCCGAACAGCGTGAGAGTAGAAT
>JBNGED010000537.1:0-1317 GCA_049975605.1 Sediminispirochaetaceae bacterium
CGATATAGCCAAAAGGACCTCGATTCCCGAGGGAGAGATCGGCGAGATCATCGAATTCCTCAAGACCCTCAATCCTTATCCCGGCCGTCTCTACTCCAATGACTCGACCCGTTATGTCATCCCCGACGTGGTCGTAAAGCGTGAAGAGGGTGAGTTCAAGCTCTATCTAAACGATGAAGAGATCCCCGTACTGGGCATCAGCTCCATCTATGCGGACATCGAAACGGGGAATACCGAAACAGCCAAGGACGGCCGCCGATTCGTGAAACAGAGCGTCCGTGAAGCCCGCTGGTTCATCAACAGTATCAATCAACGCAATCAGACCCTGATGAAAATCGCATACACGATCTTCGAGTTCCAGCGTAAGTTCTTCCTCCACGGGCCGAAGCAGCTTGCACCCCTCACCCTCAAGGATGTAGCCGAAGAGGTCTCCGTACATGAAACCACCGTCTCACGTATAGTGAACTCGAAGTACATCCAGACCGAATGGGGTATCTACCCTCTCAAGTATTTTTTCTCCAACCAGGTCCCCGGAACCGGCAACAGCCGCTACTCGAAGGAAGCGGTGAAGGAGATCATCAAGGAAATCCTCGAAGATCATGCCGGTGAAGAGAAGCGGCTGTCCGACCAGAAGATCTCCGATCTGCTCAAGAAACGCGGTATCTCCATCGCCCGCCGAACCGTCGCCAAGTACCGGAAAGAACTCGACATCGACTCTTCCTATTACAGATAGATCCCGTCTTCTCCATTTCCGCCTTATCCTGGTCCGACATGATTTGTGCGGGTGTTTCGGGCGGAATGTTAAAGATTTGTTTGACACTCGTCAGCGCGCGCAATATGTTTTTAGTATAGCGTTAATATGAGGAGGAGATGGAATGAACTTTGAAATCAAGGGTGTTCACTACGATCTTACTGATGCAACGAAAGAGTTTATTGATAAAAAACTTGAGAGAATTTCATTCGCCACTGACTACATCATCGATCTGCAGATTACCATCACCAAGAACAAGCACGGGTATTCGGTAGAAACCAACACCAACTTTCGATGGGGCCATTCCTCCCACGTAGGGGCTGAAAGCCATGAACTCTTTGAGGCCGTCGAACTCATGGTAGACAAGCTCGAACACGTAGTCCGGAAGGAGAAGGATAAAGTCCGGGAACATTGATATCTAGTTCAGCGCCGGGGAGTTAAAAGACGCTGCAGATGGTCTTTGTCGCCCCGGTTTAAGACGGCTCTCTTTTCTCATCGCATACTTTTTGATATAGTTACGTAGAATATGGATCCATTTACGATACTAGATCTGATCGACTTAGATC
>JBNGED010000538.1:0-1603 GCA_049975605.1 Sediminispirochaetaceae bacterium
CCCCTGCAATTCATTATTCGGCAGTGAGTTCCAGCAGGATTTTATCCGCGAGTTCTTTTGGAAAACGCATTTTTTCGGCAATATTTTCAGCTCCGGCAGCCTTTATCTCCTGAAGCGATCCGAATGTTTGCAGGAGCCCTTTGGCCCTCTTTGGACCGATACCGGGAATTGCTTCGAGAGTCGTCAGTCCCAACTCTTTTTTCCGTAACTGTTTATTGAAGGTAGTGGCAAAACGGTGCGTCTCGTCCCGTACAGCCTGCAGGATCCGCAGCCCGTCGGTGCCTTCCGGCAGATGGATCGGCTCGGGACGATCAAGGGCAAAAATATCTTCGTTCTGCTTGGCCAGTCCGACTACCGGGATTGTCTCCAGGCCCAGACTGGTTAGAATACCATGGGCGGCGTTCAGCTGCCCGCGGCCGCCGTCAATTACGATCAGGTCCGGCGGATCGAGATTTTCGTTCATCACCCGGGTGTAGCGGCGGGCCACCGCCTCACGGATAGCCTCGTAATCGTCGATCTTTCCCTGCAGGTTCTTTATGTGAAAGCGGCGGTAATTTTTCTTGTCCGGATTGCCGTTGTAAAAGGAGACCAGAGAGGCAACCGGGTATTTACCCGAGAGCTGGGCAATGTCGAAGCCTTCGATTCTCCGGGGGAGTTTGGATAATGAGAGGACCCGTTTCAACTCCTCCAGGCCCGGTATATTTGCGATTGCCCTGAGTCTCCGCTCCACGTCCTGGCGGGCGTTTTCCCATGCCATCTTCAAGATCCGGGCATGCCTGTCTTCCCGGGGAGTGATTACCTGGACCGTGGTCCCGAATTCATCCTTGAAAAATTTCTGCAGCAGCTCCGTCTCTATTTCGGGTCCGGTGTAGATGACATCCGGCAGGGCTTCCGCATCCCGGTAGTAATGAAAGAAGAATTCGAGAACGGCTTCATCTTCCGTGCCGAATGACTCAGCCCGATAGAGGTCGCGTCCGAGCATTTTCCCCGAACGCATCTGGAACACGGTGAAGCTGCAGAGGGCTTCGCTCTCGTAGCCCGCGACGTAATCCCTCTTCTCCATGTTGAAGTCCACGACTTCCTGCTTTTCTCCTACCTTCTTGACTGCTTCGATCGTGTCGCGCAGCTCGGCGGCTTTCTCGAAGTTGAGGTCCCGCGCGGCGGTATCCATCTGCCGGCGCAGATCTTGAAGCAGTTCCTTTGTTTCGCCTGACAACAGTTTGACAGCTTTCTGCACGTGCCCGAGGTATTCCTCTCTGGAGATCTTGCCCGTGCAGGGCGATGAGCAGCGTCCGATGTGATAGTAGAGGCAGGGATGCTCTCGTTTCTTTACGGGCCCCCGGCATTTCCGCAGGGGGAAGAGTTTTTCTATGAGTTCGAGGTAGATATCGATGGTGTTCACATCGGTGTAGGGCCCGAAGTACTGCGATCCGTCCTGGATGATCCTCCGGGTACGGTAGATCCTGGGATAGTCTTCGTTGCTTACACGGATGACCGGATAGGATTTTCCGTCCTTGAGGCTGATATTGTACCGGGGACGGTTTTTTTTAATCAGATTGTTTTCGAGCAGCAGGGCCTCGTATTCATTCTGGGTGACGATGTA
>JBNGED010000539.1:0-1357 GCA_049975605.1 Sediminispirochaetaceae bacterium
AGAACAACTGGCAGGAAAACGTCAGAAAAATCCTGCAGACCGATGAAATTGAAACCGCAGGCGAGATGGACCGGTACATTCAGGATATGGAATCCGAATCCGATGAGGACATCGAAGGAGAGATGGTTCCGATCATCGATGTAGGAGGGATCGAACCGGTCATCGCGGTAAACGAAGAAGACGGCGAATCCATCAACCTTATAGATATGGAAGAGGACATAGAACCTCCTGAAGAGGAGAAAGATGAGGAGGAGCCGGAAAAGATAAAAGCAGCCTTTGCCGCGGAGACAGGGGACAACGGTGCTTCGAAGGAGTCTGCTGCTGCTTCCCGGGACGGACAGGGAGGCCAACAGGACTTCCGGCAGCCCCCACGGCAGACACCGCAGTATCCGCCGCAGTACCCTCAGCAACAGCAATATCCGCCTTACCCGCCCTATCCGCCTCCGCAGTTTCCCTACCAGTATCCTCCTCAGTATCAGCCGACCCCTTATCCTGGACAGCAGGACTCACAGACCGCTCAGCAGGCACCGCAGTCTCCTCCGCCGCAGGGTCCTCCACCGCAGGGTCCTCCGCCGCAGGCTCCTCCACCGCGGCAAGCCCCACCACAGCCGGTTCAGACTCAGCAGCCGCAGTACATGCCGTATCCGGTGTATCAGCCGGCGGAAGAGCCGAATCAGCCTGAGCCAGCTGAAATTTCCAGCCCTGAACCTTCCGGTTCTGAACAAATCGAACCTGAACCTTCCGAACCCGAGCCGCTCGAACAGTTCTACCCGCAGGACCCTGATACCATTGAAGATGCTATAGTGGATGATACCGGTCTGGAACCAGTGGAAGGAAGCGGGGACGAACAGGCAGCGGGGTCCAATATCGATCAGAATTCAGCCCAGGGTCTGTTCGACTACCTGACCGGCCTGGTTGAGTACCTTCCAGATGAAGATAGAACCCACTACGAGGAGAGCGACATGCGGCTGAGGGTGGAGGCATTGCGTACCCGTCTCAAGGGAAGGGGCGGACTCCATTCCATGGCCGAACAGCTGAAGCGTAACGGCCGCCGCAGGGAAGCCGCCGCTCCCGGACCCTCACAGGGGCTTTTGCAGAAATCGGACATGCTGAAGCCGGACACGGTACGCTCTGCCTTCTCATATCTGCAAAATCTCTCCGAAGAATTGCCAAATCCTGCCATCGGAGTTGCCCTAAAACAGAAAATGCATGATATTATAGAGAAACTTCGAAAATAAGAAACAAGAGAGCGTATGGATAAGGAAAAGAATCTAAAAACCGTCGCGCGATATATAGAGAAAATGCCCAGTCTGCCGACTTCGGTGACCAAGGTACTGGAACTGTCCAACGATCCCAA
>JBNGED010000540.1:0-2496 GCA_049975605.1 Sediminispirochaetaceae bacterium
CATACCCATGCAGGAACAAAAAGTCAAGAATGCGCCCGGATTACAGCGCGATTTCCGGCACGACCGCTTCGAAGATGTCGGCGATACGGCGGCTCGCCTCGTCGAGGAACTTCCTGAAATCAGCCGGTACCTCTCCGCCGGCGGTGTCGGCAATGATGCGGATAATCAGCACCGGGATCCCGTTAAGCCGGCCTGCGAGGGCAACCGAGACGCTCTCCATGTCCGCCGCATCGCCGCCCAGGCTGTTCTGCCATCCGGAACCGATCCGGACCATGCTGTTTCCGCTGAGGAGAAGCCCTTCCGTGACCGGAACAGGGGAGAACCTTCGAAGGACTTCCCGCAGCCCCGGGTCGAGAGGTACCGCGCCGATGGGTTCCCCTGAAGAACTGAATTCTCCGGGAAAAACCGCCTGTGGGATGCCGGGAAGCCCTGCATTCAGGTCCCACTGCATGACTTGATCTCCGGCCAACACGTCTCCCGTCCGCAGAGCGGGATTCAATCCGCCGCCGATCCCCGCGAAGAGGACAGCTCCGGGCCGCCAGCGGCTGCAGACGTACTGACAGCTGATGCCGGCCAGGGTCGTTCCGACCCCCGTCCAGCCTGCAATCACGGGAGTTCCGGCCAGATTGCCGGCGCTAAACTCTCTCCCGCCCCACTTGACCGGAGCCGGCCCTTCCGATACGGGATTTTTTTCCCTGCCTGAATCAATCCTGGCGACCGTGTGATAGATTTCGGACTGCATGGCGGAAAGCAGGGCAATCACCGCCCCCCCCCATCGGAAGCTCCGCCGTCCGTCAGACCCTGCACTTCGCCTCCCGTTCTCCCGAGCCACCTCTTCAACGCCGCCGTGAATCCCCCCTTTTCACAGTCCCTCACCGTCTCGAACCGTTTCCTCAGTTCTTCTGGTGCGTTCGCCACCACGAAGGGGTGTTCCGCCCACTCCAGCATGTGCAGATCGTTGAAATCATTCCCCACCACCATTACCTTCGCCGCGGGAATTCCCAGCTCTTCGGCAAGCCATGCCACTCCGCTTCCCTTGTGGGCCCCCTCCGGAAAGAGTTCGATCCATCGCGACTGATGATCGAGGGGCGAAGTGCTCCAGATGACGCTGATATCAGAGAACTCCTTCTCCATCCGCTCATACACTCCCCTTCCCGGGGGCATGACCACTACGAACTGGGTCGCCTCGAGCTTTTCCACCTCGCTCCAGTCAAACTCCGCGGCATAATCCCTGTACAGCTCAATGCGGTGCAGGAAATCAGAATTCCTCCCGCCATGCGAATAGTAGTGAAAGTAATGGTTGTCCGGTATCGGATGGTGGACCATGAAATCGACTTCCATCTCCATGAGCTGCCGGCAGATCCTCGTCGTCTGCTCCGCCGTGAAAACGGTCCTCCGCAGGAGTTCCCGGCTTTTGAGATGATACACTCCCGCCCCCGAGGAGAACACGACGTAATCCACCGGGAAACTGCGGTCGATCGCCCTGTAGAGGGACTCGAGGGACCTGCCGGTGGCAATCACGCGGACATATCCGGCCTCTCCGAGTCTCCGCAGCGACTCCAGGTCCCCGGGAAAAAAAGCCCCCCCGCGGGAAAAAATGGTCCCGTCGAAGTCCGTGACTACCATTGCGGATGTGTGCTGCTCCACTGTACGTCTCACCTGAGTATCTGGTAATTGCTTGTGAGCAAAGGCGTCGAAAGATTGCCGAGGACCCTCTCGAAGAGCACGCCGTCACGATGATCGGCCTGGTGACCGAAACTCGCCCTGATCGAGATCGAGACGAACTGGACCGAACGCTCGATCGCTATAGGCAGATTGTCCCCCTGCAGCAGGCTTCCGAGCAGTACGCTGGCGAAGAGGTCCCCGGTCCCCGGGTAGAATGCGGGAACGAAGTCGCAGTCCACCTTCCAGAAGCGGCCGTCCTTTCTGTCGTAGGCCACTACCGTTGAAATGTCCGGCTTCTCGTCCGTCCTGACGCTCGTGATCACTACCATCCTTGGTCCTATCGTAGAAAGGTCGGCCAGCCACTGCTTGATTTCTGTGATGGTAACGGATTCCCTGTAATCCCGTTCGAGCAGGAGGGCCGCTTCGGTGATGTTCGGGGTAATGATGTCGGCCTTCTCCACGAGCCGGCGCATCTCCTGCACCATGTCGGAAGTGATAGGACCGTATAGTTCCCCGTCGTCACCCATGACCGGGTCGACGAGAATGAGCTGATCCTCCGAAGGGAGTCGGAAGTCATCTATGAATCGCCGCACGATCTCCACCTGATCGCTCGACCCGAGGAAGCCCGAATAGACGGCGTCGAATTCGATGTTCAGCTTCTTCCAGTGATCAGCTATCGGCTGCATATGCCCCGTAAGGTCGAGAAAGTAATAGTCGTCGAAGCCTCCGGTGTGGGTGGAGAGCATCGCAGTCGGCAGGGGGCAGACCTGCACTCCCATCGTGGAGAGAACAGGCAGTATAATGGTCAGCGACGATCGGCCGAAGCCCGAA
>JBNGED010000541.1:0-1790 GCA_049975605.1 Sediminispirochaetaceae bacterium
GCATAATTTCGAACTGGTACACCTTCTTCGCACCCTGGCGGTTGGCCGTGCCCACGCAGTCGGCACCCGTATCGCCTCCGCCGAGTACCAGGACGGTTTTGTCCCGTGCGCTTATGAGCTCCCGGTCCGCGATCTCACCGTGGAGATGCTGCGTCGCCCTGGTCAGGTAGTCAAGGGCGTAGTAGACTCCCTCGGACTGGCTGCCGGCCACCGGAATGGGGCGGGGTTCCCTGCAGCCCACGGTCAGGAGCACCGCGTCATGCTTACGCTGCAGGTACCTTGCCGACAGGTCTTCACCGACGACCACACCGGTCTCGAATTCCACTCCCTCCCGCTCGAAGAGTTCGATCCTTCGGTCGATGGTCCATTTCTCGAGCTTGAATTCGGGGATCCCGTACCGCAGGATTCCGCCGGGTCTGGCGTCCTTTTCATACACGATCACCTGGTGCCCCATCCGGCGGAGCTGCTGAGCCGCCGCCAGGCCGGCCGGGCCCGCTCCGACCACCGCCACTCTCCGCCCGGTCTCGCGGCGGGGAGGCTGAGGGGTCACCCAGCCGTTGGCGAAAGCGGTCTCGATGATTGCCAGTTCGATCGCTTTGATATTCACCGGGGCGTCATTGATCGACAGGGTACAGGCGCTCTCGCAGAGGGCGGGACAGACCCGGCCGGTGATCTCGGGAAAATTCGAGGTCAGCTCCAGCCGGTCGTAGGCTTCGTGCCATAGGCCTCTATAGATGCTGTCGTTGAACTCCGGAATGAGGTTCGCCAGCGGACATCCGAGGGCGTGGCAGAACGGGGTACCGCAGTCCATACACCTCGCGGCCTGCCGCTGCAGCTCATTCCGGTCCAGCCGCTGCATGACTTCCCGGTAATCTTCGAGCCGCTCCCGCACATCCCGATAGCCGGGCTCCTTCCGCTCGTATTTGATAAATCCCATCAATTCGCCCATGTCAGCCTCCTACCTCTTCAGTCATGAGGGTCGTCTCCGACTCCGCATTTCTGTTCGCTTCCATTCTCTCCAGGGCCAGCCTGTACTCGATCGGTATGACTTTCACGAAAAGGGGAATGATCTCCTCCCAGTTCTCGAGCAGCCGCGCGGCCTGCCGGCTTCCGGTATACTCCAGCTGCCTGCCGATGTAGTCCCGGAGGAACTCCTCATCCGACTCTTCGGTGATCTGTTCGATGTCGACCATCTCCAGGTTGCAGCGGGTGTCGAAGAGCTGATTCTCATCCAGCACGTAGGCCGTTCCGCCGCTCATCCCCGCGGCGAAGTTTATACCCGTCTTGCCCAGGACGATTACCGCCCCGCCGGTCATGTACTCGCAGCCGTGATCGCCGACCCCTTCCACCACCGCCACGGCGCCGCTGTTCCGGACGGCGAAGCGTTCCCCCGCCATTCCGTTGATAAAGGCTTCCCCGGAGGTGGCTCCGAAGAGATTCACGTTGCCGGTGATGATATTCTTGTGGGGCAGGAACCGCGAACCCTTCGGCGGATAGACCACCAGCCGGCCTCCGGACAGACTCTTGCCGAAGTAGTCGTTGGCCTCTCCCTCCAGGAAGAAGGCGACCCCCTTCGCCAGAAATGCGCCGAAGCTCTGTCCGGCGGACCCTTCGAACTTCACCTTCACCGTACCGTCGGGCAGCCCTTCCGGGCCGTAACGCCGGGTGATCTCCCCGCTGAGCATCGCGCCGATGGTACGGTTGGAATTCCTGACCTTGCAGGAGAGTTCCGTCGGCTTCCCCTGTTCGATCGCAGGCCGGCATTCCTCGATCAGCGCGCTGTCCAGGGA
>JBNGED010000542.1:0-2307 GCA_049975605.1 Sediminispirochaetaceae bacterium
GAGTTGCGGTGGGATGTCCAGCCCTCTTCCGCATACGTAGGGCAGAATGTCATCTGTATTCTGAAGGCCCTCGAACAGCGGGATATCCGCATTTTCGACGACACGGTAATTCAGTCCCCATCGGAGGGCTTTTTTCAAGCCGCGGAAGGGATTGGTGAAATTCGAAGATACACCCGGGGAGGGGTCTCGCTGTATGAGATACCCATCGAAACCTTCGTTTTCACTCCCTCATCAGCGGGACCCGTAACTCTCCCGGCAGCGAGGGTAAACTGGGAAAAAGGAGAGGCTGTCAGCAGCCGTACCGTCATTGATGTGCAGCCCCTTCCCGAAGCGGTGCAGCAGAGCGGGGCTGTCGGGCGTTTCGAGATCACGGCAGACATCGATCGCACGGAATTGGAGACAGGGCAGAGGGTCGGTCTAACCGTCCGGGTAAGGGGTACCGGCAACCTTAATTATCTTCAATTTCCCGAAATCGAGGCCCCCGCGTTCAGCATAATGGAACAGGACGAAGAGGCCGATTATATTGCTTCGGTTGACGGATACCGGGGCTGGAGGCAGTACGCCTATACCCTCCTTGCCGAGGAACCGGGTCCCGCCAACATCCTGGTGAAGAGCTTGACCGCCTTCGACCCGGTGGAACGGCGGGTCTACTTCTCCCCGGGACGGTCTTTCCCGATGCAGGTGCTGAGCCCGCAGAGCGGTACGGATGAAGGACCCGATCCGGACAGGTTCCAGTTCTCCCTGATACCGACCGACGAAATGGAAAAGGTCAACATGAGCCTGCGTTACTTCTCCTGGGTGGAATATCTCTGGTTACTTCCGGGGCCGATTGTCTTTCTCGTGTTTTTCCTGCTGAAGAGGAGAAAGGCAGTACTCACCGTGCTCCTGCTTCTCTTTCTCTCCTTCAATCCGGTTGATTTCACCTCTGATGGGCTGACCGATACATTGGTCTCGGCGGAAAGACACTACAGTGAGAAAAACCACGTTGCCGCTGAAGCCCTGTATGAAGAGCTCATTGCCCTGCAGCCTCACGTTCCCGCCCTCTACTACAATGCCGCCCTCTGTGCGTATCAGCAGGGTAAGATCGGCCGGGCGGTCCTTCACACGCGAATCGCCCAGGAACTGCAGCCGATGGAGCAGGAGTACCGACGTTTTCTCGGTTTTCTCGATGCGCAGTACGGTATCGTGACACAGGTTGACGCCCCTTTTCCTTTTCATCCGGATTTTTTCCTGTTCCTGCTCATATTCGGCATCAATGCAGCCGGTTTCCTGGGGGTTTTGTACCTGTTCAAGCGAAGGAACAGCTATTTCATAGGTGCGCTCCTCCTGGTGGTTGCAAGCTTCGCCAACGTTATCGGAATGACTTACGCTGTCCATGCTTCTAACAGGACGACGGCGGTGGTGATGCAGGGGAATGGCCAGGTGTACGAAGTACAGAAAATTCCAAAAGCGGGGAGTGAGGCCGACTTCGTCCTGCAGCCGGGTGAGACCCTTCATATAAAGGGCGACGCGGATGATTTTTATTTCATTACAACCTCGCTGGGACAGAAGGGATGGATCAAAAAGTCCTCCGTACGGATCATTCCCGGACTCGTTGAACTGGCGAACAGGACGGGCGGGCAGTTGTAACAATCCTCAGGTAAATGTTGTTTTACTGGTAAACGTAATCTCTGGAGACAGCTATGGATTTTGCAAAAATTCTTGATGAGTGGGAAAACTCATCAGGAAATACGGCCGGTGCGAAAAAAGGTTCGCCGGACCATACCAGTTTAATGGAAAAATGGATCGATTCAGATTCGTTCTGGGATTCCTACGACAAGGGAGAGAATTACCGGGAGATCGACAAGGCGGAGCTGCGGGCCGCCCTCAGGAAGATGGAACCGGAAGCCGAAATCGATCTGCACGGGTTCACCGTGGAAGAAGCCCTGAATGTCCTCGAACATTTTATCCGGGAAGCATCTCAACGGGGCCTGCGGAAGGTCCTGATCATACACGGGAAGGGAAATCATTCAAAGGACCCGCCGATTTTACCGAAAGCAGTGCTGCAGTATCTGCAGAATTCATCACTCTGCGGGGAGACAGGCGCCGCCGAAAGACGCAAGGGAGGATCCGGGGCGACCTGGGTAATTGTGAGATCTATGAATAAACGAAAAAATCAGCGTTCGCGGTAGATTATACGGCCGCGGGTAAGATCGTAAGGGGAGAGTGCAACTCGGACCTTGTCGCCGGGGACGATTCGTATATAGTGTTTGCGCATCTTACCTGAAAGGTGGGCCAGGATGAGATGCCCGTTGTCGAGCTCTACCC
>JBNGED010000543.1:0-2187 GCA_049975605.1 Sediminispirochaetaceae bacterium
GGGACGGTCCGCCAGGTACTTGTACTCTTTCCACTTGCGGTCGATGTCCTTCTTGATTTTCCCAAGGAGCATCTCCGCCCGTTCGGGATTGGCGCTTCTCAGGCTCTTGTACCGCACCTCGTTGTAGATGTATTCCTCAACGTCGCTGGAAGGCTCTTTGCTGTCCAGTTTGAAGGGGTTCTTGCCCTGTTCGATCAGGTCCGGATTGAACCGGTACAGGGGCCATACGCCGCTCGTGACGGCCCGGTCCTGCTGGTCCATACCCTTCATCATGTCGATACCGTGGGCAATACAGTGACTGTACGCGATGACGATGGAAGGTCCGTTGTAGGCTTCAGCTTCCCGGAATGCCCGGATCGCCTGTATACGGTTGTATCCCATGGCGACCTTGGCCACGTAGACGTATCCGTAGGACATGGCCATCAAGCCGAGGTCCTTCTTGGTGATTCCCTTACCGCCGGCGGCGAACTTGGCGATGGCGCCGACCGGAGTGGCCTTCGACATCTGTCCGCCGGTGTTGGAGTACACCTCGGTGTCCAGCACGAGCACGTTCACGTCGCGTCCGGATGCCAGCACGTGGTCCAGTCCGCCGTAGCCGATATCGTATGCCCAGCCGTCGCCTCCGAAGATCCACACCGAACGGCGTACCAGGTAGTCGGCGACCGACTTGAGCTCTTTCAGAAGATCGTTCTTGCTCTTGTCGGCGGCTGCGACCAGCTTCTCTTTCCACTTCCGCTGGTTCTCGATCTCTTCTTCGGTACGCTGGGGATTGTCCCTCATGTTCTTGAGGAGTTCAGCATCGACTTCCTTGGTGCCTTCCTTGATCAGGCGGTCGAGAAGCTCCTTGGCGTAGGTCATGTTCCTGTCGCTCGCCAGACGCATACCGTAACCGAACTCGGCGGCATCTTCGAACAACGAGTTGTTCCATGAGGGTCCGCGTCCGTCTTCACGGGTCGTATAGGGAGTAGTGGGCAGGTTGCCTCCGTAAATAGAGGAACAACCGGTGGCGTTCGCGATAATCGCGCGGTCGCCGAAGAACTGGCTGACCAGCTTCACATACGGAGTCTCACCGCATCCTGCACAGGCTCCGGAGAACTCGAACAGGGGCCGCAGCAGCTGCGAACCGAGAGTAGTCTGCAGGTTGAGTTTGGTCCGGTCGAAGTCGGGAATACTGAGGAAGAAATCCCAGTTCTCCACTTCCTGTTCACGCAGCGGAAGCTGCGTTTCCAGGACCAGGGCCTTCTGATCGGTCTTCTCTCCGTTGACCTTCCGGTGTGCCGGGCAGATGTTCACACAGGCGCCGCAGCCGGTACAGTCTTCTGGGGCTATCTGGATTGTGAATTTTTTTCCGGCAAATACCTTGCCCTTGGCATCGGTGCTCTTGAACGTTGCCGGTGCCTTGTCGAGCTGGTCCGGATCGTATATCTTCATCCGGATTGTTCCGTGCGGACAGACTGCCGAACAGTCACCGCACTGGATACAGGTGTCGGGATCCCAGACGGGGATCTTCTCGGCTACGTTCCGCTTCTCGTACTTGGTCGTGCCAAGGGGGTAGCTTCCGTCGTCGGGAAGCTTGGAAACGGGTATCTCGGTACCGCGGCCGGCTATGATCTCGCCGGTGACTTCCTTGACAAAATCAGGCGCATCGTCGGGAATGATCTGGATCATGTGCTTGTCGCCGACGGTCTTCTTCGGATAGTCGACCTTCTCGATCGCGCCGAGGGCCATATCGATGGTCGTGATGTTCTTCTCGACCACGTCCTGACCCTTCTTGGTATAGGTCTTCTTGATGTACTTCTTGATCAGGTCGATAGCCTGGTCTTCGGGCAGAATGCCGGATATCTTGAAGAAGGCGGTCTGCATGATGACGTTGATGCGGGTGCCCATACCTGCCTTTTCCGCGATCTTGTATCCGTCGATGACGTAGAACTCGAGTTCCTTGTCGATGATCTGCTGCTGTACTTCGACGGGGATATTTTCCCAGATCTCGTCCTTGTTGAAGGGAGCGTTGAGGAGGAAAACTCCGCCCTTGTCGACGTTCCTGAGCATGTCGTATTTCTCGAGGAAGGAGAACTTGTGACATCCGAGGAAGTTGGCGCGCTGGATCAGGTAGGTGCTCTTGATCCTGCTCTTGCCGAACCTCAGGTGGGAAACGGTCATTGCGCCGGCCTTCTTCGAGTCGTACAC
>JBNGED010000544.1:0-2125 GCA_049975605.1 Sediminispirochaetaceae bacterium
CTCCTTATGTATGTTTTACATACTATTTGAAGTGAAGATTGGTAAAATGTCAATAAGATTTACTTTCAGGTTCCGGGAAGTGAATAAATATTCAAAAAAAATACAAAAAATGGCCCCGGGTAGGCTTAGCCTTCCCGGGGCGTCATGACGAGGCGGTATTCCGCCGTAAGGGTTCGTCCGTAAGGAGAATTGCCGCCGATCAGTCCAGTTCGAGCCGCAGCGTGAGGACGCGGCTGCTGCCGTTCCCGAGGCTGAAGTCCACGCTCCGCTCGATGCGGAAGATCCCGGTCTCGATCCTGATGGTGTGCCGGCCCGGAGTCACCTGGAAGTTGACCCCCTGTACCCGATCGCCGTCCACGAAGACCCTCAGCTGGTTGTCCCAGTTGTAGATGTTGCGGATGAAGGAGCTCTCGCCGATCTGAATGGAGACGTCGATCATCCGGGGCTGGAGGCTCAGGTTGATGTTCTGGTTGCTCTGGAGGTTCACGCTGGCGTAGGCGTCGTTGTAGCCCCCGGCGCTGACCCGGACGGAATAGCTGCCTGCCGGAAGGGCGCCGCGGTAGGGAGTCTGTCCCACCCGCCGGTCGTTGATGTAGACATCGGCCCCCTGCACATTGGCGTTGATCCCGAGTCTGTACTGCTGCGAAGACCGCAGGTTGACGTTGATGATCTTGGGGTTGCTGGTCATGTTGATGGTGGTCTCGTAGTCCGAATACCCCGGCATACTGACCCGCAGGTTGTACTGCCCCGGGGTGAGGAGGATGGAGAAGTTGGGCCGGGCGTAGCCGGCGATCTCGCCGTTGAGGTAGACCCGGGCGCCGATCACGTCGCACTGCACCGTCAGGGCCCCCTTTACCTGGGCGAAGGCCGGCACGGCCGCCGCGCACAGCATCACTATCAGGAGCGCATATACGATTGTTTTTTTTCTCATGAGCTTGTCCTTTTATTTGAAAAAATGGTCCCGGACAGGTCCGGTTCCCGCCGGCCCCGTCCGTTTCTCATTGTAACGCTATTTATTAAAAAAACAATAAATAGTCCATTTTTTAGTGAAATTTTCATCGGAAGTGTTATACTGGTGCCCGGGGCTTGCGCCCTGATTTCTTTTGATAAGGAGAGGCACAGATGACTAAAAAAATACTTATTCTGGTTGTACTCATCACCTTTGCAGCCTCCGGCGCCTTCGCGTTGAACCTGTCCCTTGGTTTGAACGGAGCCCTGTACATGGATGACAATGAGTACACCACCTGGGAAGAGAAGACCGACGCCTTCAAGGAGGGCGAAGGTGTCTACTACGGACTGATGGTGGAGCTCCTCGGCGACCAGGTCGGCCTGATCGGGAACTACTACGCCAGTGTATACGACTCATCCTTTGGATATGAGATGATCGACATGGACCTCAACCTGGGACTGACTTACCACCTCTTAGGTACGACCGCGTTCTTCGACCCCTTCGGGGAGATCGGACTCGGCTATATCTTCAAGGATTATGCAGATGAAGATATGCAGGATGTAAATGGTGATGCACCGCTTTCAGGCATGAATTACTGGTACGCCGGCGTCGGCGCGGGGATCAACCTCGGCTCCATCGGGGTCTTCACCAAGTTTCACTACCATTTCAAACTAGGGGCTCCAACAGCGGAAGAAACATTTTATGACATCGATGGCAATCCAATAAGTGTTGAGTATTCCGTCGAAGAGTTCGCCCTCAAGTCCTACAAGTTCGTCCTCGGCGCCAAGATCATTTTCTAAGCTTCGGCACATTTGCGAAGGAAAGACCGGCCCCCGGCGGTGCATGCGCACCGCCGGGGGCTTTTTTCGCTGTCTACCGATCCTCCATAGACTTCTCCCGGAGAAAATTCACGGCGAAGCCGGCCAGGAGGGCCGCCCCGTCGACCAGCGCCGCGTCTCCGGCGTCGAAGCGGGGGGAGTGGTGGGGCCGGTCTGTGCCGGCCGCCGGATCGGCGGTTCCGAGGAAGCAGAAGGAGGCGGGCACCTTTTCCCCGAAGAAGCTGAAATCCTCCGATCCCATGCTGACGGGGACCTCGCGTACCGCCCCGGCGCCCATGATCTGCGCGGCTGTCGCCTGGAAGAGGGCGGTGGTCTCAGGTTCGTTCACCGTGACGGG
>JBNGED010000545.1:0-2333 GCA_049975605.1 Sediminispirochaetaceae bacterium
TGCCAACCCTGCGCACAATCCTATTAATTTAAAAGCTGTTTTCTTTTTCATATTCCCTCGCTTTTATTTTCAAATACCTATACATAACTATACTACAAAACAAACTAATATTTCAGCATAAATCCCAAACCGGAATAAAGAAATTGAAAATCTTTTGCATCGCTTCCGGCGTAGTAGAAGGATGACACCCCGATCTCGCCGTGAAGCACGAAGCGTCTTCCGAGGAGCCACTGCAGACCTATCTCGGAAAAGCCCCCCCAGTACACCGATTCTGCTCCTCCCTCCGGCACACCGACCTGACAGCCCAGCGCGGGCACACAGATAAACGGACCGAAATACCAGTTCAAGCCGGTACCGAGCTGTACGGCAGTATATTTACCATACACATATTCTAATCCAAGCAGGGGATTCAATGCGAACAGCCCCCGCTCAAAATAGGTGCGGGAAATCAGGGACCACCCTGCCTGCGACCCCTCCTCTTCATCGGGAAGGATAACCAGAAGCCGTCCGGCGAGGCTTGTCTTCAAGCCTGTTCGATCAACAGGATGAAGCCGTTGCCCGTAAATGATATCAGCCGGTCGGTGGAAAAAGTGGGCCTCGGAAAAATCATCGAACACCGCGGATACCTTCAGAAGCACCGTCTTTCTGCCGCCGCTGCTGCCTTCAGGCATATAGTAAAACTCCTGTCCCGCTCTCACACCCTTTTCCCCCCCGGCATCGAGAACGGCCCTCCCCGCGGCAGTATCGATTATCCGGACCGCCGGAGTCCAGAAGGCGGTGTCCTGCAGATTATAGGCGCTCTGACGGCGGATCTCATTCACCGCGCTCTGAACCGCCGCATAGACGGTATCCCCCTGCCCGAGAACTCCGATCGCGACCCGCCCCTGCTGCCGTCCTTTCAGCTCGAGATCCGCACTGATATCCGCGATAAAACCGAGTCCCGGGTCCTCCCGCACTGAATAAGCCGTCACGACCGGTGAGAGGACTGTATCCGCTTCGGCAGCTTTTTCCAGAATCTCCACATCACCAACAGACTCGAGCACCATCTCCAGGCTGTACTTCAGGAACTCCTCCGCACCATCCGGCAGAACGAAGTCCCCCGTCTTCACATCCGCAACCCACACGGTCTCAGGCGCCGTATCAACCTCCGTACCCTCACTGTCATCCGCCTGAAGATGCACCGGCATGAGCAGACTCACGATCAATATGAGTATAAAAATAGGGGTCCAGCTGAGTATATGTATCTCTTTCATCTTATCTATTACCAAGACCGTTCACGTTTTACTGATTCAGCCGGGAAGCGACTTTTTCCTCTGAAGATTGTGTCTTTTTGTCCCCTGTGAGGGCAGCCTGCTCCCTGGTTATAAGAACTTCCGTAAGCTGAAAAGCACCGCCTCCGGGAACAGCCCCCGCCCGTATTTCGACCGGGACCGAAGCCCCTGAAACATTTCGGTAAATCTCTCTACCGGAGGGCATACCGATTCTCAATCCGTCCGCCCCCCTCCGCAGAACGATCAAAGCACGCAGGTGCCCCGGCGCCTGATGCAACGACATCTCATTCTGCAGAAGCTGGGCCAGGGGCAGCTGAGACGGTTCGCCGTCACCGGCATCGATCTCGATATAACCGCCGTCCCGTGTTCCTTCCCCTGTCAAGGTCAATTCGATAAAAGCAGTCGGCCATTCAGGAGGCACAGTGACAACCTTCTTTACCTCTCCTCCATTCAGCACCAGGGCATCCTCCCCTTCGAATTCATACCCTTCGGCATACAGAACTGTGCGCTCACCCAGATTGCGGACCGCCCATCGACGGAAAATCTGTGAATCCTCAGACCTCGCCGATCCTCTCGCTGTGGAAAAAATACCGAACTCATCGGCCAGGACCTCGAAACCCGCATACCCATCCTTCTCACCGCCCAGTTGAAAAACCGCATCGATGATGGACGGGAAGCTCTGCGCCGGTATCCGGGACAGCGCCTTCATCCGTCCCCCGCAGTACCATTTCAGAATAACTTCACTGCCATTCGGCAAAAATGAGATCGCCAGTTCGTTACATGCCCCCAAGTCAAAATCCGTACCGGAGAAAATCCCGCTTCCCTGCTGCGGCAGCAAGACCGCCGGATGCCCGAACTCATCCGTAACGCACATCCAGACAGGCCGTCCGTCTTTGGATAAAAGAGATGCGATATGTTTGTCAGCCAGATCCGCCGAACCGGGCTTCCATATGAATTTCAGGGTAAAGGGCAGCAGCAGTCCGCTCGCCGCATTGGACAAAGTCACTGACGGAACCAGAATGGCATCTGCAGGAGAGAGGTAATACCCGAACAGACCATCCC
>JBNGED010000546.1:0-1548 GCA_049975605.1 Sediminispirochaetaceae bacterium
GTGCGACGGCGGACAGGAAGGGCTGACGACCAGGGAAACCCACCTCATGCTCGAGATCGTTGCCCGAACCGGTTTCATGCGTGTTCTGGATGTATCCGGTGTTCACGTGAACGCCCGGGGGCGGAGGAGTCTGCAGAACTTCGCGGCAAGCGCACTCGGGAAGCGGATCCTCGGGTAAGGTCCTGAAGACCCTCGATTCACGCTATGTTTTTTTCCCATTGAGAAAATACCGCTGTACCTGAGCACAGAGCATTCCGGCAAGCATCAGCCCGCAGCCGAGCAGCTTCGAGGCGGGGACCGCTTCGCTCAATAACAGCCATCCTCCTATAAGCGCGAATACGGATTCAAGACTCAAAATTATTGCGGCGTGACCCGGAGGCGCGTTCTTCTGTCCTATGACCTGCAGAGTGAATGCAATTCCTACCGAACCTATGCCGCCGTAAAGAATGGGAACGGCTGCCCGCAGAATATCCGCCATGAGAATTTCTTCATTCAAGAAAGCCGCAATAAAGCTCCACACAGAGCACACCACGAACTGGGATATCGACAGGGGAACCGCCGGATTGCGCGGAGACAGCCAGCCGATGATAAGAACGTGGGCGGCGAAGAAAAAGGCGCAGACCAGTACAAGGAGATCCCCCTTGCCGAGATGCAATCCTCGGGTTTCATTGATGAAAAAGAGCCCCGCTACCGCCAGAACGGCCCCTATCCATACGCCGATTCCGGGACGCTGTCTGAAGAAGAGTCCCATGATCGGAACGAGGATGACGTAGAGTCCGGTGATAAAACCGGCATTTCCGGCGGTGGTGTAGACTATCCCGACCTGCTGAAATGACGATCCGAGGAAGAGTACACTGCCGGCCAGGAGTCCTGACAGAAGCAGATACTGCAGACGCATATAAGAAGTCTGTGGAGCTTTTTCAGTCTTTATAAAGAGAAAAGGGACCAGCGAGGCTGCTCCGAGGGCAAAACGTACTGCGTTGAAGGTGTAGGGCCCCACGAATTCCATTCCGGCGCGCTGTGCGACGAAAGCGGTTCCCCAGATAGCGGCTGTCATAAGCATAAAGAAATCAGCTCGAACGGACTGTACCTTCAAAATGCATTCCTCCGGTGAAAAAAAAGGAGGAGGGAATGCCCTCCTCCTGGATAATTTAAATCAGATGCCTAATTTACGGGCTGAGATACTATGAAATATTCTCGGTAAAATAGCAAGGATAATCAGACCGAGAGGAATTAAAATTGCGGGTGTGAGTTTGAAAGCCCCATATAACAGGAACATCAAACCGGCAGCTCCTGCCACTGTAAGTGCGTAGGGTATCTGGGTCGCTACATGGTCCATGTGATCCGCTCCCGAAAAAATAGACGAGAGAACCGTCGTATCCGAGATGGGCGAACAGTGATCACCGAATATGGATCCGGAGAAGACTACACCGGACATCATAACTGCAGCGATCGGATCTCCGGTCATACTGTACACCAGAGGTATTGCTATCGGAGTGAGAATAGTCATCGTCCCCCAGGAAGTCCCGGTTGAGAAGGCGATAATAC
>JBNGED010000547.1:0-1763 GCA_049975605.1 Sediminispirochaetaceae bacterium
TCCGGATTTTTTCCGGCCTGGAGGAGAGCGGGCTTATCGAAGTCGTGGAAAAGCCGGCCGAACCGGCAGAACGCAAGGGGCGGAGACCGGTCTACTACGGCATCAATCCGGAGGCCCGCTTCATCATCGGGATCGACTTCTGGGTCAAATCCGCTTCCATCGTGATCGTTAACTTTGCCGGTGAGCCCGTGTTCGAACAGGTCCGTCAGCTCCAGACATTTATCGACGCGAACCAGGTCATCGATGTACTGAAGGAGCTGATCGAGAATTCCCTGCAGCAGTCGAAGATCGATCGCAGCCGCGTGATCGGTATCGGTATCGGGGCCCCCGGCAGGGTCGATATCGACAAGGGAGAGGTCGTCCACTACGGCCGGATTCGGGGTATGAACAATTTTTCCATCAAGGAACCTGTCGAGTCGGCTTTCGGTTTCCCGGTATACGTGCACAACAATGCTGCGGTTGTCGCTCTGAGCGAGTACCGGTACGGAGTGGCGAAGGAGATGAGGAATCTGTTGACCGTACTCGTTCGCAGCGGAGTAGGCGGATCCTTCATAAGCGACGGCTCCATATTCGTTACCAATCAGAGGACCACCCTCGAAATCGGACACATGTCGGTGGATATCCACGGCCGCGAGTGCGAGTGCGGCCACCGCGGATGCCTCGAGAGTTATGTTTCCGAGGAAGCCCTCGTCCACGAGTTCAACGAAATCGGCCTCGATATCGGGATCGAGGAGATCGATGAGGCCATATCCGCCCGGCGGGCTGATGTGCTCAAGATAATCGATGAAAAAATCACTGTTCTGGCGGAGGGGATCTACAGCCTCTTTCAGCTGTTCGGTCCGGATTCCTTCCTGATCGTCACCCGCTCGGCGGCTCTGTCGGAGTATGCGGCAGGCGAGATCGAACGCCGATTGGGATGGGACCGGCCTGTAGAGGGTGAGGAATCCTGCAGCATCCTTCACTGTGCCTACGATCCGATCCTGGCCGGGGTCGGAGCTTCGGACCTGGTCCTCGATCAATTTTTTCGATGACGGTAGCGGCTCGAAGCTTGTCGGCAATGATCGCGCGGCAGGAATGAGTCATTCTTACTCAGAGCCGCACGCAGTTGTGCTTTCCACATTCTTAACGGCACTGCGATTGCAACCGGAGCCTATTCGAGTATAGAGAGTGAATCACCTGTAGGAGGGCTTAATACTAATGAATTCCATTCTGTACACCGACATGCAGGCCGATTACGGCCACTCACTGGAGAAAAAATTCCGCAAGATTCTGCAGAAGTCAGAATTTTTCGACACTATCCGCGAAGGAGAGCTGGTAGCAGTCAAGCTCCATGTGGGCGAACGGGGCAACCTCGGATATATCAATCCGAACTACGCCCGGATAATTGTGGAAGAGATAAAAGCGCGGCGGGCGAAGCCCTTTCTGACCGATACGAACACCCTCTATTCAGGAGGGCGGCACAACGGCGTGGACCACTGTCTCACGGCGGCACAGCACGGCTTCACCCTCGCAACCGTCGGGGCCCCCTTTATTCCGGCCGATGGAGTGCGGGGACTCGACTACCGGGAAGTGACGGTACCGGGTACACAAATCAGGAAGGCCAAGCTGGCCGGAGGTATCCTCCAGGCGGACCGCATCATCATTCTCAGTCACTTCAAGGGACACCTCGAAGCAGGATTCGGCGGGGCGATAAAAAATATGTCCATGGGATGCGCTTCCATTGCAGGTAAGCAGGAACAGCACTCCTCGGGCAAACCCAGGGT
>JBNGED010000548.1:0-1190 GCA_049975605.1 Sediminispirochaetaceae bacterium
ACCCCCACAGCAGCCGGACCGAGAGCGAGACAGGTGTCCTTCAGCTCCGTCTGACTGCATTTTTCCCCGAGCAGTTCCCTCCCCTGCCGGCAGATACAGGTGTGCACCGCAAAGGGACCTTCCGATTCGAGAATCACGGTCCGGATACTGTCGTAGCGGCTCACATTGCGGTCCGGCAGGATGGTCTCGTTGATCGGTATCGTGCGCATCTGCCGCGGTTTTTCACGCATAAAGTCATACATGAAGGCCTCATCCATATACGCCGCCGCTTCGCTCTCGAAATCCCTGGTGAGCCGGTCCACCTGATACTCGTACAGGCCGACGGCGAACGGGAGTTTGCCGTAGACTTTTTCATGCCTACCGCGTCTCTTTCTTACGCCGCTGTTAACCACTTTTTTCGCATCGAGATCATCGAGCACCTCACGCAGTCTCTGCAGCGTCATGCGGTCCCTGCCGATCCTCCGGTGTATCCGCTCCGCCCGTTCAGGAAGCATGCTCAACTCCAGGGCGACTTCAGCCTCTTCTTTTGAAAAAAATCTCCTGAGAATGTCGAGCTCGATTCCCGAACCGGTCTCCGGAAAGGCAACCGGCATTACATCGAGGTGTTCCCTCAGCCTGCTGTACACATCCATACCGCCGAGCATACCATGAATGCGCTTCGAGGGGTAGGTTCTTTGCAGGTATCCTCCCGGTATGGTATAACACACATGACGAGGTTACGTATGGACGACGAATTCGTATATTCAACCGAAGAAGGCGATCTTCGGAAAAAAGACAAAGGCAGAAAGAAGAAATCCTCAAAATCTGACCGATCAAAGCGCCCTCCCGGCATAAAGGCGGACGGGACCGTACGGGTACAGCGGGAAACCAAAGGCCGCGGCGGCAAGACCGTCAGCGTTGTGTACGGACTCCCGGCCGCGGGAGGCGAATTGAAGGAGTGGGCCGCCCGCTTGAAACAGCAGTGCGGCTGCGGCGGTAGCGTCAAGGACGGCGCCGTCGTAATCCAGGGGAATAAAATCGAACAGATTCTCCAAATCCTGGGGGACGCCGGCTTCACGGTCAAGCAGGCCGGAGGATGAAGCAGTTGTAAGCGCCGGACCCTGTGTTACTCCCACGCCCACCCTCACACCACCCCGCCATTCTCCGGTTTCCGGTTTCCGGTTTCCGGTTTCCGGCCTCCGGTTTCCGGT
>JBNGED010000549.1:0-2444 GCA_049975605.1 Sediminispirochaetaceae bacterium
CGACAGTATATCAATCCACAAAGCTTATGAAGATCTTTTTATCATTCCTCCTTTACCGTTACGGGAATGTCATCTTCGACGAGATGCTGAAAGAAATACCGTTCAAGTCTTCGGTCCTCGATCACGCTGCCGAAGCTGATGAACAGTTCATCTCTGAAGGAGAGGACGGCGCAGCATTTTTTCATGATGTGGTTGGGATTGAGTACGAAATGGAGGGACCTGATGAAAGGTCCCATCTCGGCGGGTATATCCACTCTGCCGAGGTTCGAAATCACCCCCGAGTGCAGCTGCTCTCCCAGCTTCGTGTAGACCGAAGAGATGACCATGTCCTTGAGGAAGAGGGGTGCGAAGCGGATGTAGGGTTTCAGCTCAGCCCCCACGTTCCGGGATATCTGCCGCTGCAGCTGTTTCCTGCTCTTGAGAATCTGTATCCGGTGATGGACCTCCGTCAGGATCTCCTCGAAGGAATATTGACCGAGCTTCATGTCGATCTCAGGTGAGAGGAAGAGGGAAAAGTTCCGCATGGTCGGGGACGGATAATACCTGCGCATATCCACCGGTATCTCCATCCGGATGATCGAACGCCGCGGCTTCCTGCGCGGACGGCTCTCCTCCTGGTAGATCCTGACAATTGCCTGCATGTACACGGCAGCCAGGTACTCGGTGAGGGTGACGCCGTGTCTTTTGGCCGCCCGCAGGACCTTGTCCACGGGGGCACGTCCGTCAATCAGGCTGTAGCGGCGGCTCAGGAAAGGCCTTCCGGGAATGTGATAGGCCGGGGGCATCTTCTCCGGCGCCGGAGTTTTCCCAGCGAAGAAGCGGGTACGGTGGGCGTCCTCGAACTCTTCCGGCGCGGGAGTCTGATCGAGATCGATCAGGTTGGGGTGACTGCCGACCGGGGTTCCCGCGATCCGCACGTATTCGGCCAGCAATGTCAGAAAAAATCGAAGGCCGCCGCTCCCGTCGGTGAGGATGTGAGAAAAATCGGCGGCAATATAGCTGCCCCTCGCGCTCACCCGTATCATCGCGGCGGTCCGGTCCCTGATCGAGATGATCCCCACCGGGACATTCTCCATCAGCTCTATCTCCGGGACCCGTTTGTGCCGCTGCAGGTAATACCAGAAGAATCCCCGCCGCAGGGATACCTGAAAGTAGGGGAACCTCGGCATGACCCTCTCGAGGACGCGCTGCAGGTAAAGCAGCCGAACCGGTTCGGTCATGGCGGCGAAGATGCGGAATTCCGCCGGCGATTTGACCGATGCGGATGAAGGATAAATTTTGGCGGCGTTGTCGAGGGGGAGCCAGTCGTCATGTATATTCAGCTTCGCCATACCGCCTGCGCCTGATTTTTTTCATCGTATAAGGACCGTTCGGCCGGCCGGGGGACAAGTCTATTCCGGCGTTTCAACGCGCCTGCCCCGGCTTTTTCCATTATACAACCTCAGAACAGATTATACACGGCCTTGTTGCTCATATCCAGGAACCTGGTCTCATCCTGCGCCTCGGCGATGCTCGAACCGATGATCTCCCCGGTCTCCACGTTGATCAGTTTGATGTTGAGGTAGTACATCTTCCCCACGTAGTTGATGCTGCCGATGACGATGATGTCGGCTCCGGAGAGCTTGCCGATCTCCACGGCGGTGCTCTCATCGGTCAGGGCCGATGCCTGGAACTTGTACTCCTCCATGATCTGCTCGATGTTCTTCCGGTCCACCACCCGCACCTTGCCGATATTGACGAAGGCGTTCTCTACGAAGACCATCAGGCCGGTGGCGGTCTCCTGGTTTACATTGGCGGTGCCCATGGAGAGGCCGACGACGGCCAGCTTCTTGTCCTGGATGGTGCCGAGCTTCCTGTAGTATTCCGACTGGAAATCACGGTCCCGGGCCGTGCCGGCGTCTTCTCCGCGTGCAGCTTCCGCTTCACGCCCGGCTTCCATGCCGCCGGATTCCGCCCGTGCCATTTCGGCTTCCGGCCCTTCATGCTCGGCTTCTCCTGCCCAGCGCATCTGTTCGATCCTCTCGGCCAACCCGGCGGTTTCACCCTTGTCGGTGAAGCCGGCGGTGATCCCCATCTCTCCAGGCTCGATGAATCCGTCTCCATTCCCGTCCAGTTCGCGGTCGATGCGGTTATCCGGATTGACCGGATGGGCGAAGACGAAGAACCACTTCGAGTCTTCCCTCTCGTGGGGCTGAATTATTCCGTTGCGGTTGTGATCGAAGAGCTCCATGGCCCACTCCGGGGCATCACGCATCGGCTCCTCCTCCGCGAATACCGCAACGAACTCGTCTATCTCTCCCTGCTCGACCCTGCCGTTGCCGTTCAGGTCCAAAGTCTCGTCGAGGGCGGTCCTCACTGCGAAGGGCGGCTGCGCCTGTTCAAGCTCGACTTCCCGGCCCAGGGCATAGCTCTGTCTGGCCAGCATGATCTCATTCCAGTCCAGG